>JANMAD010000165.1:0-8947 GCA_031359515.1 Acidobacteriota bacterium
CTGCGGCCTTCTTGCCGCCGGGCGGTTATCGCGTCAGCATATCGGCGACATGGTTCTACACACTCACGCTGCCCGCGCGCGTCGCGATTACCGAGACCACAAAACTAGATGCCGTCCTCATGGTGGCCGGGCCGAACGACGTTGACAACTTCGCCACGGTCAGCGCGCCGCTCCTGCAAACCGATGGGCCGCAGCTTGGCCGCGTCGTTGATGTGCGCACTGTCTCGGAGTTGCCGCTGGCGACGCGCAACTTCACCCAAATCTTAGGCCTCGCGCCGGGCACGTCCGTCTATCTGCCGGACAACACGGTCGTCGGGCGCAACTCGCAGAACGTCTCGGTCAACGGCTCGCGCGTGACGCAGAATAATTTTCAGATCAACGGCATTGACGCCAATGCCGGCATCAGTCGCGGCGTCGGTCTCGCCAACCCCGCGCCGGAGACGATTCAAGAGTTTAAGGTGCAGACCTCGCTCTACGACGCGACGTTTGGGCGCGCGGGCGGCGGCAACATTCAAGTGGTCACGAAAAGCGGCACGAAGGATTTTCACGGTGTTGCCTACGAATACTTCGGCGATGATGCGCTCAATGCCAATAACCCGTTTTTGCAAGCTGCGGGCGCACGGCGGCCCGTGTTAGCGCGCAACATCTTCGGCGGCACGCTCGGCGGCCCCCTGCGGAAAGATATAATTTTCTTCTTCGCTTCTTATCAAGGCACGCGCGAGCGCAACGGCGCGTCGCGCATCAACAGCCTCTCGTCAAACGTCCTGATCGCGCCGGGGCTGACCGATGATCGCACCGAGCAGGCGTTGTTGCGCACACTCAGGCCGATGCTGCCCGACGGACAGCCCGCGCCTGCGATTAATCGGACGGCGCTGGCGCTCTTGAATGCGCGGGGGGCTGATGGCGGTTTCCTGATTCCGACGCCGCAAGCGAACGGGCGCTACTCCGGTTCTTCCATCTCCGTTTTCCACGAAGATCAATTCAACACGAACGTGGATTACAAAATCAGCGGCAAGAACTGGCTCGCAACAAAATTCTTCTTTTCCAATGCGCCGGCAACTTTGGCGCTTTTCAACCCGGCGAACGTTCCCGGTCTGCCAGTTGACCAAGTGAATAATAATCGGCTCATCTCTATTCAAGACATACACACGTTCAACTCCAACGTTACGAATGAGGCGCGCATCGGTTACAACTTCATTCGCGCGAATTATGCAACGCGCCAACCCATCAAAGATTCAGACGTGGGCATTACTCGTTCGACCGCCGCCGAGTATCCGGGCCTGCCGCTCTTTCGTATCGCACTTGATGCCGGCGGGCTTTTGTTCGGCACCGGTGCCATCGGCGATCTGCCCTCCACGCTGCCTTCGACGACCTTCGCCGATACCCTCTCGCTCACACACGCGCGCCACGCGATCCGCACTGGTGCGGAGTTGCGCTACTACGAAGTTAATTTCAACGCGCCTGTGCTAACCAGAGGCGCGATAGACTTCTTGACCTTCAATGATTTTCTCGTCGGCAACGTTTTCACCTCGATCATCGGCAACGGCATCACGGGGCGCAGCCTGCGGGCCAACGATTACAACTTCTTCATACAGGATGATTGGAAGTTGTCACCAAAACTCACCTTCAATCTGGGCTTACGGTACGAGTTGGCCTTGCCACCCTACGACACGCGCGGGCGCATTGCGACATTCGATCCGGCGCTCTACCGGCCGCGCCCGCTCTCTCTCTTCGGCCGCCCGCTCGGCCCGCCGGTCGGCGGCTTCGTACAGGCCGGCAACGTTATCCCGCAGTACGATCTGCCGGATGTGCCCAACGTCGGCAAGCGCGTCGTGCGCAGCATCGATCCGAACAACTTTGCGCCGCGCCTCGGCTTTGCTTACGCGCCGTTCGCGTCGGGGCGGCTGGCTGTGCGCGGCGGCTATGGCATCTTCTACTCACGCACCTCTTTCACCAGCAGCAACAATAGTCTCTTCTCGCCGCCCTTCTATACAGTCGCCGGCGGCGTGTTTCAGCCCATTGAAAATCCCTTCTTCCCCGTGCCTGCACAGAGCCAGTTCCCGACCGTCGTGCCCGGTGTGCCGCTCTTCGGTCTGACTTTTGATCGCAACATGCGCACGCCTTACGTGCAGCAATACAACCTAAGCGCGCAATTCGAGTTGCACAAAGGCACAGTGTTGGAGACCGCTTACGTCGGCACACGCGGGCTTAATCTGCTGCGGCAAGTAGCCATCAATCAAGCGCGGCTGGCCAGTCCACAGCAGCCGATCATCAACGCGGTCACGGGCGCGTCCATCACGACGAACACGCCCAACAACGCCGCTTTACGCGCCCCGTTTCAAGGTGTGGCGACGACCAACGGACTCGGCGGCTTTGTGCAAGATCAGACCACCGCACAATCAACTTACAACTCGCTGCAATTAAGTCTGACCAGACGACTCGCGCGCGGGTTACAGTTTCAAGCCGCTTACACTTTCGCTAGATCGATTGACAACGCTTCCGGGCGGGGCGGCGGCGCGGGCACGGGCGGCATCATCGATCCCGGCGCGGCTGGCGAGACAACCAGCTTCGTCGGCAATCAACTCGATAATCGCGCCAACCGTGGCGTCTCGGACTTCGACCGCACGCACCGCTTTGTCTTCAGTTATCTGTGGGAGTTACCGAGACCCGCGTTCACGAATCGCTCTACTGCCGGGCGCTTGTTGTTCGCGGATTGGCAGATGTCAGGCATTGTCACGGCGATGTCCGGGCTGCCGATTGACGTGATAGATTCCGGCGCAGGCTCGTTCTATGGACTCGCCGGTGGCGGCGCACGGCCTAACTGGGCGCAAGGTGCAACTCATCGCACAGCGATCAGTAACATCCCGGCCGGACTCTTTTTCAATCCCTTCGCCTTCGCGCGCCCGACCGTGCTGCCCGGTCAACTGATCCCAAGCTCGAATGGGACGGCCAGCGCAGGTGCGTTCGGCACGGACATCGGCAACCTTGGACGCAATAGCTTACGCGGCCCGCGCCAGTCAAACATTGACTTGTCATTCAGTAAAAGAATTCGCTTCTCCGAAGCAAAGAATGTCGAGTTCCGCACCGAAGTATTCAACCTGCTGAATCATGTGAATTTTGCCAATCCGATAAGTGATCTCAGTGCCGTCACTTCATCGGGCGGGAATATTGATCCGAACACCGGCAGGATCATCAGCCCCGGTGATTTCGGGCGCATCATCTCAACGAGCAATAATCCGCGCATCATTCAATTCGCGCTCAAGTTTAGTTACTGAAGCAGTTACTCGTAACTCAGCGCATCAACCGCATCCTGTCGGGCCGCGCGCAACGCCGGATAGAGCGCGCCGATGCTGCCGCCGACAAGGCCGATCAGGAGCGACACCAGCACCCAGCGCGGCTCGATCTCGACCACGAGCGAACTGGCGCGCATCAATGCGAACCGCGCGCCGAAGGTAAGCACCAACCCGACGCCCACGCCGAGCGCGCAGACCAACAACGCCTCTTGTTCGATCACCCACGCGATCATCGTGTTCGACATACCGAGCGCTTTCAGTATCCCGATCTGGCGCGTGCGCTCTGTGACCGTCGTGTACATGGCCAACAGAATAACCAGCATACTGATCGCGGCGGCGACGGCGACCATGACATTGATGAAGACATTGAGCGCAGGCACACCGGCAACGTACAGATCAGGTATGTCGCGCGTAAAGATGAGCTGATCGCCGGGGAACGCTTGATGTATGCGTTCGGCCACCGCGTCCTGCTCCGCTGGATTCTGCGCGCCGACGAGGATGCTGGCGCAACGGTCTTCGCTGCCGACCATCTCCTGCATGGTGGTGAGCGGAATCTTGATGCGACCGCCGCCGGGCGGCTCGTAGAAACCGACGATACGGAATGGCTGCTCGCGCACGGTCACATTGTCGCCGATGTGTGCGCGATGCTCTTTTTGCCATTCAATATCAACGATGGCCTCGTCGCCGCGTGTCGGCTGCGAGCCTTCTGTGAGATGTAAGCCGGAGAGCGCGGCATATTCGTCGAAGTTAATACCGTCAATAATGCGTGAGCCGAAACCTGTGTCCGTCTTATCCGCGAACTGGCCCAACGGCACGGCCATGCGCACGCCGGGTAAGCGCGCTAACTCCGCCGCGTGCGCGACCGGCAGCGCGAACGGTTGCGAGCCGGAAAGTCCGCGCGTGCCGGCGGCGCGCACCATAATCTCCGCACCGATGTTCGCTTCACGTCGCCCGCGCTCGCGCAGGATGCCGTGCGACAGACCGACCGTGAAGACGATCAACAGCACGCCGATGCCGACGCCGAAGATGCTGACCAATGTGCGCGCAGGGCGATGCGCGATGTTCGAGAAGACGAGGTTGTCCATGGCTGTTTGCAAACGTGGGTGACGCGCGATGACGCGCCGTGCGGCCGTGGGCACGGCGCGCGAGGCGAGTATCGCCAACCCGATGACCGTCCAAAAAATGATCCCGGCCTTGCGCACGATGGCCAGCGTCAAGCCGGTCGCGGCCGCGAAGCCGAGCGTGCTTAGGATAACGACGTTGCCGCTCTCATAAACACCAATTGTGCCCGGCACAAAGCCGAAGGCAAAGTTGATGACTTTCGTCAGCGACTCGATGACGAACGGCGCGGCTGGTCCGGGCCGGAAGCCGAGCATACGCAAGGTGACATAGACTTCCAGTACGCTCGATGCGTGCGAGAGCAGATCGAGCGTAATGATGGTGAAGAACGCGCCGTGTCGTTGGCGATAGAAGTGATAGAAGTGGCCTTCGATGCGCAAAATGTGCTCGCGCCTTGCGGTGAGGGCTTGAGGCTTAAAGCCGGCTTTGATGAGTCGCTTGAGCAACGCGGAGACGGGCATGGCGCGACGGCTGAGCGCGAAGACGACACCAAAGAGCGTCAGCGAAGCCGCGACTGCGATCACCAGCAGGGCATAAAAGGCTGGCTGCGGCAGATTATAAACTACGAGCATGACGCACGCGCCGCAGAGGATGAACAGCGCGACCGATAAATTGTAGAGGAGATTATCAACGACGAGCGCCTGCGCGGCCGTGACGAGCGTGACGCGCTTACGCAACAACGCGGCCTTCGTCGCTTCGCCTAAGACGGGGCCGGTGAAAGTGAGAAATGAGACAGCCTCGCCGCCGAGGCGTGTGGCGAAAGCTTGCCCGATATTAAAATGGCGGCGTTCGGGCGGGACAGCAATGCGTAGGGCTAAGGCGCGGATGAAATGGCGCGAGCCGCTGATGGCTAACAGGGTGAAGAGACCGAAGCCGATCTGCGCGAGCGCATCGAAGATCGGCTGCACACCGATCCGGCGAACAATGAAGATGAGCAGTGAGAGTCCGAAGAGAAAAGCGATCAGTTGACCCCAGAAGATCGAACGGCGTGCGCCGCTCTTGCGCTGCGCCACGACAGGAGCGGCTAACTCTGCTGTCGCGGCCCGCGTCTCTTTGATCTGCTCCTCAACTGAAATCAACGTTTGCTCTCCGTGCCGCCCGTGGCGACAGGGCGTGTGGTCTTTTGCGGTAAGGCAAATAGTTCTGCGATGACGCGGCCGGGGTATTGTGCCGGTTGTGGTGTGTAGCCGACAAGCGCAGGCGCACCCAGCTGGGCCGGCCCTTTGCCGGTCAAAGCCAAGATGGTCGGGACGAAACTCAAACTGTCGTAAGGTTCAGTGATAGTTAACCCGCGCGGTACGCTCGTGTTCGCGCCGCCGACGAACATGAGCGTCGCGTGCGTCGAGGCGCGGAAGAATGAGCCGTGATTGCCGCCGGGATTGAAGCCGCGCACATCGAAGTTCCAGTGATCGCTCGCGTGGATCAATAAATCGGTCTCGATCAGCGCGCGTTGGCGGCGGCGGAAGCGGCGCAGCCTTTGTTCATCCTGCGTGAGACCGGGCACGTCCGACGCAATCGCCGGGGGCGCGAAGCGCGCAAACTGTTCGTGCAGCCCGATCAGCCCGTTCGAGTATGCCGTCCCGTGCAAGGCGTGCAGCCATTCGATGTCGGTGTGCCAGCCGCTCAGCCATGCGGCGCGATCCGCGCCCGCAGGCAACGCAAGTTGCGCGTCCTCCCAAATGCAGAGCGGCAGATCGGGCTGCCACGTTTGCCGGTCGAAACTGAGACGGCCGTCCGCAGCTTGACGCAAGTGCGCGACGGGCAAGTAGCGCAGCGAGATTTTATTGTTGCGCTCGCGCCGCGCCAGCACGAGCGCCTGCTTGTCCTCGCCGCGATAGAGCCAGACAAAATCGTCCGCGCGCAAATCGGGATCATCAACCGAAGCGCGCCATGTCTCACTGGCAATCTCCGTCGCAACGAAGGCGACCGGATGATTGTCCATGCCCGGCTGCACGTTGTTGCGCACGACGGCGGCGCGCAACAGCGCGGGATAGTTTAAGCGGACGAAACTGCGCCCCATATCGAGCGTGCCGTCGGGCGCGAGCGTGAGTCCGTTGGGCGCGAGACCGGCGACGTAATTCTGCAACTCATTGATGTTGTTCTGTTCGCCCATCGCGCCTTTAGCGATCACGTCGGCGATGCGGATTTGCTCCGGCGCAAAGGTTGCCGGGTTGAGTGCGAGTAGGTTAGCGAGCGTGCGCGCATACTCGGTATAAGCGCGCTCATCGCCTTGCCACGAATCGAGGCGCGCGAACTGGCGCAGCGCATCCTTGTCGCGCCCGGCGTCTTGCTCTGCCTTCGTCCATTTCTTCGGCTGCGCCGCCACGATAGCACGTTGCTGCTCGATCAACTGATGTAGCGCACCCAACTCTTCGCGCAATTCGTCGAGGGTACTCTGCCATGCGGGGCGACGTCGCTCAAGCGTGGCGAAGAAAGCGGCGGAGGCCGCGCGGCGCAGCGCGGGCGCGAGGTCTTTGCGTTGCAATTCGAGTAACAGGATATGGAGCAGATTCAGATCGCTGTCGCGCAGATGTAGGCCGCTCCGCTCGTTGCCATCGAAGTCAACGAGTGCGGTCGGGTAGTCGGTGCTGTGACCTTTGAGATAATAAGAGTCAGGCGTCGTCGTATTGATGAGCGGCACGAGCGGGTAGAGACCTTTCAAAGCATAATCGTTCAGCAAACGCCGTTTGGTCACGACGTGATGCCCGCCGCCGGCAGCGCTGCCGAGTAGTTTGACGATATTGAAGCCTTGACTGTAGTAACGCTCATCCGAATTGATGCCGTGATCCGAGACGACGACGAGCGCGGTGTCCGCCGCCTGTTGACTCTGCGCAATCGCCGTCCAGATGCGCCCGATCAGAGTGTCGAGTTCTTGCAGGGCCGCGAGGTGTGTGGCGCGGTCGCGATTGTGATGCGCCGCGTGGTCGAACTCGGACGTGTAGAAATCAAGATAGCGGACGCGCGGATCGTTGAGTTTGCCGAGCAACTCGCGCTCAAGCTGCTCGTAGATGAGTCCGCGCGCACCGAGGCCGAGCATCCACTCGTCGAACAACTCGCCGGGCGAGCGTTTGAGGAAGTAGTTTTTCAAACCGCGCTCAAGCGTCGTCCAGCGCAAGCCGCGCTGGTGCATCTGAAAACCGACGAAGCGCTCGTCATACGGATAGCCATCAACCAGAAGCGGGACACCGATCTCATCGAGCATCTCCGGCCCCGGCATGTCCACGCGCCGCCGGCCGACGTTCTCGATCCAGAAGGGAATGAAATTCAGATAGTCATAAGAGTGCAGCGTGAAGCGGTCGAACTCGACGTTGCCTTTGATCTGTAAGTGCTGGCCTGTATCGAGCAGCGACCACGAAGGCCCGGACAAACTCATGCCGCGCACATAAAAATTCTCCAAGCGTGTGCCGCCGTGGTAGAACAGATGATCGATCCACGGCAACATGCTCTTGCCCGTGCGCGCATCACGCTCACGCACGAACCTGTCCACCTCTGCGCCCGGCAAACCGTCAACCTTGATGATGACCACGCGCCGCGCTTGGGCGTAGGCAGTGGGGAGTAGGCAGTAGGCAGTAGACAGTAGGCAGCAAGCGATAGATAGCAAGCGACATATAGAGCGGTTACGAAGCAAAGATGAGAGAAATAAACGGCCCGAGCTAGTAGGCAGGCGAACGCGCGCTGCCTGCCGGTTGCGCTCGCTGATAATCTGCCCGCTACTCAAACTGTCCCCTCCTGCCAAACTGCCTACTGCCTACTGCTTTTACCGCTCCCCGCCGATGGACGCGATAAGTTTCGCGGTGTCGGGCGCGATGCGCTGCTCTTCGCGGGCGGCGCGGCGCAGATAGTCGGCGCTCAGTGCGCGCCAGCGTGCGTCTTGCGCGTCGTCGCGATAGATGCGTGCGAGCGCGGTCTTGGCGGTCTCGTTGTTGATGCGATAAAGGCTGCCCAAACAAAGTTGTTGCGTCTCGTCATCTTGCGTATGCGAGAAGATGCGTGCGACGGCCGTCGCCGTCTTGCCGTCTGCACGCGCGCCGTGTGCGGCGACAAAGGTTAGCGCGCGACGCACCTCCGCGATGTTCCATTGCACCTCGACCTGCGCGCTCGCCTGCGCCACTTCGCGCAGGAAGCGGCGTTGGTAAGCGAGTTGGCGCTCTGTGTCGAGTACGTCCGTCTGCTCGGCGGGCGTTGCCTGTTCGCGGTGCGTGTAGAGACCGAAACTGACGAGATTGGCGACGCGAAAAAGCGTCTGCTCTGTGCGCGTGTGCTTGAGCGACACCATCTCTGCGCGGCGGTCGCGGTCTAAACGTGCGGGCAAGCCATCCGCACGTTTGGCATAGTCGAGCAGCGCGGCGTATTGCGCGCGGGCTAATGCCGCCTGCGCCATGCGATCATTCTCCAAGGGATTGAGCGATACGTATTCAAGGCGGCGACTGACCTCAGTGCGGAAGGCCGGATCGAGCGCGGCATCGAGCGAGAGGAGCAGTTTGAGTTGCGTGTAAGCGCGCAGCCGCGAGGTCTGGTTCAGATCCATGCCGCGC
>JANMAD010000234.1:0-10040 GCA_031359515.1 Acidobacteriota bacterium
GCTGTTGCTTTGTTGCCAAAGGAATCCCACGCCCGTTTGAAACAGCCGTTCGTCCGCGGTCCTGAAGTAAAGACTCAACTGCATCATCGCCTTGCATGGCATCTTCCCCTCGCAAAACTAATGTGAGGTAAAAGAGGAACAACTATGTCTGATCAATTTGTTGCTGAGATTCGCATCTTTGGCTTCAACTTCCCGCCTAGGGGCTGGGCGTTCTGCAACGGCCAAATACTGCCCCTTAGCCAGAACACGGCACTCTTCTCCTTGCTCGGTACGACCTACGGTGGCAACGGGCAGAGCACCTTCGCGTTGCCTGATCTCCAAGGCCGTGCGCCCATGCAGGAAGGGCAGGGGGCGGGCCTCAGCCAGCGGTTTCTGGGCGAGGAGGCCGGCGAGACGGCGGTGACGCTGCTTGATACTGAAATGCCCGCGCACACGCACACTGTCATGGCCTCGAGCCAAGGCGCGGATCAGGCCGACCCATCCGGTAACGTCTGGGCACAGGCGGTCAGCGATCAGGGCGCATTCAATTATTACAATACGAGTGGGCCGAATCCGATGAGTCCGTTGGCGCTACAGTTGGCGGGCGGTAGCCTGCCGCACAACAACATGCACCCGTATCTCGCAGTCAACTTCTGTATCGCGTTGCAGGGCATATTCCCGCCCCGGACTTGAGCACAGCTTCGGCGTGCGCCTAAATGGCCCTGCGACGCAAGACCGCACAGCGCCGCGATGCCCGATATCGCGGCGCGCGTTTCTCCCGGCCCGATCAACGACACTACTAAGCGGGATGTCCAGACACGGAGAGCGGCACGACCGGCCGGCGAAGGCTCAAACGGTCGCACAGCCGGCGCGCCCGCCTAAACTCGACGGCTAGCAATCCGCACAGATCACAACGATTAATGAGGTCATAAGATGATGCGCTCCGTTCCCCGCGTAACCGCCCGCACGGCTGCTTTCTTCGCGCTCTTTGTCGCCGGCCTCTTCGCCGTCACCTCCTTTAACGTCGCCGTCGAGTCCCACTCTGCCGACTTGCAACCGGCGGGTGACGCGCGGGGGCGCGCTAGCGTCGCGAGCAATGCGCGCACAGGCATGGCGGGCGCATCGGCTTACGCGGCCGTCTCGTCTGCATTGCTCTTGGGGTCGGTGTCGGTGGATCGCACGGACGATAACGCGGGCGCGAGCGCCTGCACCGTTGCGCCCAGCGATTGCTCCTTGCGCGGCGCGGTCATCTTTGCCAACGCAAATCCGGGCACGACCATCAACGTCCCGGCGGGCACTTACCAACTCACCGTCGCGGGCAACGGCGAGCAGTTAGCGGCGACCGGCGACCTCGACATCCGCGCCAGCGGCACGAGCATCGTCGGCGCGGGTGCGGCCACGACCATCATTCGGCAGACGACCAACGACCGCGTCCTCGACATAAATCCCGGCACGCTCGTCATCGGCTTCGGCTTCAACCTCTCCGGCGTCACCATCACCGGGGGCAATCTGCCGAGCGGGTCGGGCGGCGGCATGCTCTCCGGCGGCAACGGTGCAGCGACGACCATCGCCAACTGTATCTTCGACAACAACAAGGCCACCGGCACACTGGCCGCGAACGGCGGCGCGATCACGGACAGCACGGCTGTGGGTAGTACCACGCTGACAGTGACCGACAGCACCTTTAGCAACAACAGCACCGCGACGGGGCAGGGCGGCGCGATCCGCTTCAACTCGCCCGGCGCGCTCACCATCCAGCGTACTCTGTTCGCGAACAACAGCGCGCTCAGCAACTCCGCCGGCGCGGTCAACGCGACCTTCACGAACGCCAACGGGATTTACAATATTAGCCAGTCGGCCTTTGAGAACAATCATGCCAACGGCGGGGCCAGCCGCGGCGGCGCAATCCTCGTCGGCAATGGCACGCTCAACGTTCGCTACAGCCGTTTCTTCGGCAACACGGCGGGGGCGGGCAGCGGGCAAGCCGTGGCCATCACCGGCAACGGTGGCATCACGGTCAACAATAACTGGTGGGGGCAGAACAGCGGCCCCGGCGCGACCGACGTGTTCGGCTCGCTCGTTGCCAACTGGCTCCAACTACGGCTCAGCGCGTCGCCCAATCCAATCCAGACTGGCGGTTCGACGACCTTGACCGCAGACATCTACGGCAACAGTACCGGCGGCGTCGTAACGGCCGTCAATCTCCTCGGTCTGCCGCCGTTCACGGCCACGTTCGCCAACCCCCCGCCCACGCTCGGCACGATCAGCGGCTCGCCCACGCAGTTCGTTAACGGCCAAGCCACCGCGACCTACACCGCCGGCAGCACCGGCGGCACAGACGGCGTGACGGTGACGGCCGACAACCAGACGGTCTCGACCAACGTCATCATCGAACAGTCCCCGACGATCACTTGTCAGACGGACATCACCGTTAACGCCCCGCCGAATTCATGCACGGCGAGCGTCTCATTCAACACGACGGCGACCGGCGCGCCCGCACCCGGCGTGAGTTGCCAGATCGTTTCGAGCGCGCAAGTCATCACTTCGCCGCACGTCTTCCCGGCCGGCACAACTACTGTCGCCTGCACTGCCTCGAACGGCGTCAGCCCCGATGCCACCTGCACCTTCAACGTGACGGTCAACGCCAACCAGACGCCTACAGTCGTTGCGCCGCCGAACGTCTCGACGACGACCGGCGCAGGCGCGACCACTTGCAGCGCCTTCGTCAGCGACGCGCAACTCGGCACGGCGACCGCCGCTAACACTTGCGACGGCCCCGTCACCATCACGCGCTCCGGCGTGCCCTCCGGCAATAATTTCCCTGTGGGCATGACCACCATCACCTACACGGGCACAGACCCGGCCGGGCACACCGGCACGGCCACGCAGACCGTCACCGTCACGGACAATACGCCGCCGACCGTGAGCGCACCCGCGCCGACGAGCGCCTCAGCCGACGCAAGTTGTCAGGCCGCAATCCCGAACGTCGTCGCCGGCTCATCCGCATCCGACAACTGCACCCCGGCCGGCTCGATCACCATCACGCAAAGCCCCGCCGCCGGCTCAATGGTCGGCTTAGGGCCGCACACGATCACCGTTACCGCGACAGACGGTGCTGGCAACAGCAGCACGGCGACTACGACGTTCACCGTCAACGACACGACCGCGCCGACGCTCAATGCGCCGGGCAATGTCTCCGTCGCCACGGGCGGCTTGTCCTGCTCCGCGTTCGTTAGTAACGCGCAACTCGGCACGGCGACAGCGAGCGACAATTGCGATAGCTCCGTGACCGTCACGCGCACGGGCGTCCCGGCCGGTAATATCTTCCCGGTCGGCATGACCACGATCACTTACACGGCGACCGACGGCTTCAACAACACGACGACGGGCACGCAGACCGTCACCGTCACCGACGGCACACCGCCGACGATAACCGCGCCGCCGCCGTCTTTTGCATCGGCTAATAGTTCCTGTCAAGCGGCCATTCCAGACGTTGCCACCGGCTCGGCCACGGATAACTGCGGCCCCGTCACGGTGACGCAAAGCCCCGCAGCCGGCACGTTGGTTGGCCTCGGGCCGCACCCGATCACGATCACGGCGACTGATGGCGCGGGCAACACTAGCACCGCCACGACGACCTTCACGGTCAACGACACGACGGGGCCTGTGATCACGCTTAATGGCGCGAACCCGTACTACGTCGAATGCCACACGACCTTCGTTGATCCGGGCGCGACGGCAACCGACAACTGCTCCGGCAACGTGGCCGTCGTCGCCACCGGCGTAGTGAACTCGAACGTGCCCGGCACTTACACGCGCACCTACACGGCGACCGATGCCGCCGGCAATACGACGACCACCACGCGCACCGTCATCGTGCGCGACAGCAGCGCGCCGACCATTAATGTCACCGCGCAGTCGCTCGAACTCTGGCCGCCGAATCACAAGTATGAGACGTACACCGTGGCCAGCCTCGTCACCTCCGTGACCGACAGTTGCAACACGAGCCTCGGCATCAGCGCGGTGCGCATCGCGTCGGTGACGAGCGACGAGTTGGACGACGACCCGAATGGCGGCGATGGGAACACGACGAATGACATGGTCATCGCTGCCGACTGTAAGTCGGTGCAGTTGCGCGCCGAGCGCGACGGCAATCTGAACGGGCGCGTCTATACCATCACGCTGCGCGTCACGGATTCAGCCGGCAACACGGGCACGGCGACCGTCAAGGTGACCGTGCCGAAGAGTCAGGGCAACGGCGGCGCAGCGGTGGACAGCGGGCCGCACAACAGCGTCACGGGCAACTGCCCTTGAGCGTGCAGCGCGACTGACGACTTAAACCGGGGCGGGTGCATGGCCCGTTGCTCGTCCCCGTAACAACGCTTTAAGAGGGATATGTCATGAGAAACTTACTTAGCCAGCTTAAGCGACTCAGCCTGCTAATCAACTGCGGTGCCATCGCGGCCGCTCTCTTGTTGCCGCTATTGTCGAGCGCGACGCCGCGGCCGGCTGCGCCGATCTCGATCAGGGTCGCGAATAATTCCTCGTGGGAGATTCGCCATCTATATCTCTCGCCCGCCGATCATGACAGCTGGGGGCCGGATCAACTCAACGAGACGGTACTCAGGACGGGCGACTCGTTCGTGCTCAATAACGTTGCGTGTAACGGCGGGCAAGTGAAAGTCATCAGCGAGGATAAGAACGGCTGCTTTCTCTCGACGGTGGTCGCCTGCGCGGCGGACGCCACCTGGACGATCACCAACGACGCCACACCCGACTGCGGAAATTAATTCGGCCCGGCGCGAAGTGTGTTAAGCTAATTCAGCATGCACGCTTCGCGGCGCTAAAACCAATCAGGCACAAGCCTCACGCAGATATTAACCCCGACTCCGGTCGGGCAGTTTTAAGCAATGTCCAAGGTCAATTCCATGCGGTGCGCACCCCTGCTCCTCCTGCGGATTGCGCGCCGCATCTGTTCGCCAACGGGCAACTTCGCGCGCCGACTGCCGGTGCGCCCTCGTCTCGCCTTTGAAGTAAATACAGGTGCATCATGAAAACTTTGTCTAACCCAAGATACTTCCTCCTGCTGACGCTCATCGCGCTTGGCTGCGCCACGGCGTTTATGTTGGCGACCAAGACCAAAGCGGCCAAGCCCACAGCCGGCACTACGTCGGTGCGCGCCGCCGGGCGCGGCCGTCCGTTCCTCAATCTACGTGACGGGCGTGAACTGCCGTCGGCCGGTACGGCCCGCGTGCGGCTCGCTGCGCCGGGTGGCGGGGCCGACCTGCGCCCGCTCACGCTGGCTGCGGGCGACTTCGACTTGGACGGTGCGCCCGATCTCCTGAGCGGCTATGCCGCAGGCGAGCAAGGCCTTGTGACGCTTAGGCTTGGCAACCTCGATGCCTTCGCCCCGCGCGACGCGGCCGTCTTTGCAGCGATCCAGCAGGGCCGTTTGCCCGATTCGTTCCTCCCGACGGCGCAAGAGTTCGCCGTGCCCGTCGCGCCCGATTTCCTCGTCACAGGCGACTTCAACCGCGACGGCCTACGCGACGTGTTCGCGGCTGCGCGCGGCGGCGCGCTCTACTTGCTGGCGGGCGACGGCGCGGGCAACTTCGCCGCGCCCCAGCGCGTGAAACTCGCGGGCGGCGTGACGGCATTGGCGGTCGGCGGTTTCAACCGCGCCGAAGGTCTGAGCGATGTGGTCGTCGGTCTCGACGGCGCGGCGGGGCCAGAGGCTTTGATCTACACTGCCGCAACCGGTGGGCTAAGCGGCACACCAGCCCGCTACGCCCTGCCCGCCGCAGCCACGTCCTTCGCGCTCGGCGAATTTGACAGAGATGCTTACTTCGACTTGGCCGTCGCGGCCGGGTCTGAGATCGACATTATTCACGCCCCCGGCGCAGGCAGTGGCAAAGGCGTGCGCGCGAGTAAACTCGCTTTAGTCGCCGACAGTAAACTCGACGCGGCCGCCGATGCGAGCAATCGCATCGAGCGCGTCGCGCTGCCGTTCGCGGCCCGCTCGCTGGCCGTCGGCTACTTTACCTGGAATCGTGAACAGCGCATGACGCTGGCAGTCTTGGCCGCAGACGGGGCCATCCGCTTGCTCCAACCCGCCGATCTGGATCGGCGGCCCTACACGCCCGCCGAACTCGCGGCTCAGGCCACCGGCGATCAAGAAGTCTTGCGTGTGACAGAGCACTGGGATGCGCGCCCGTTGCCCGCCGTGTGGCGGCCCGGCGCGGAGGCGCGTTGGGAGTTGGGCGCACAACTCGGCACGAGCGCGCCGCCCGTCGAGGGCGCAACGGTGCAGACGCCGCTCGTCGCTTCATTCATCAGCTATCAGCCGACGGCCGATCTGCTCGTCGTCAATGCCGGGCGCAATCAGGTTAATATCATGCGCCACCTCGATGAGCAGGCGGACGCAGCGCAAGCGGGCCGCGCGTCTGCCGCCGCCGCGCAACTCTCGGTCGCGCTCGACGTGGCAAGCCAACCCATCGCGCTCCTTGAGATGCCGCGTAAGGTGAACGGCGAGCGCGACCTCGTGCTGCTCCAAGCTGATTCGCTCGCGCCGACCGTTGTGCCCGCCGCGCCACTGGCCACGATCACCGTGGATCGGTTCGACGATCCGACTCCCGCCGCTTCCACCTGCTCCGGCAGCGCGAACGATTGCTCCTTGCGCGGCGCGGTCAACGTGGCCAACGCCAGCGCCGGCACGGTCGTCAACCTGCCCGCGGGCACTTACAACATCACGTTGAGCGGGGCCGAAGACGTGAACGCCACGGGCGATCTCGATCTGCTCGCCGGCGCATCGGGCGTCGCCTTCGTCGGCGCGGGCGCACCGACGACGATCATTCAAGTGGCGGCGGGCTTGAACGAGCGCATCTTTCAAGTCACACCGGGCAACACGCCGACGGTCGGTTGGACGGGCACCTGGTCTGGTCTCACGATGCAGAACGGCGGCAGCACGGGCATCCTATCTGGCGGGGCCATCCTGATGGGCGGCACTGACAACGTTTACAACGTCTTTAGCTGCACGTTCAATAACAACAACCTCGGCGGCAACATCGCCAGCAACGGCGGGGCGATCTCGCAGTCGGCGAAGCAGAACGGCGGCTGCGGACAAGCGACCATCATCAACTCCACGTTCACTAACAACACGACGGCGACGGGCATCGGCGGCGGGATCAGAAACCTCGGCGGGACGACCACGCCAGGCACGGAATTCACCAACATCACGGGCGGGCTGTTCGACAACAATCAGGCGACGACCAACGCCGGCGGCGCTATCAACCACACCCTCCAAGCCGGCACCAGCAACTACAGCAAGATTCAGTTCACGAACAACAAGGCTTACACGACCGGCGCGCCCACGACGGATAACGGCGGCGGCGCGATCCAAAAGTCCAACGGCACTATCAACGTTAACTTCTGCCGCTTCCGCGGCAACGTCGCCGGCACCGCCGCCATGCCCGGCAGCGGCGAGGGCGTCCAGTTAGGCGGCAACGGCGATCTGAACGCGACCAACAACTGGTGGGGCTGCAACCTCGATCCGCAGTCGGCCGGCGCGAACGCCGCCGGCTGCGACACCGCTTTCAAAGTCTCCACCGTCACCGGCACGCTGACGACACTGCCGCAACTCGTCTTGAAGAACACGGCCAACCCCGCGCCCATCGTCACGGGGCAGGACACGACGCTGACCGCCAGCGTCAACACGAACTCCGCGAATCAGGACGTGTCCCAAAACGTGATCGCGCTGATTGACCTGCCAGTCACTTGGAACAACGCTGTGCGCGGCGCGCTCTCGAATACGCAAAACGTGCTTCAGTCGTTGACCCGCACGATCTCGACCGCGACCGAGTCGGGCACGACCGTAACGTTTACCACGACCGCGGCGCACGGCTTTGCGACGAATCAGACTGTGATCATCGCCGGCGTCAGCGACTCGCGCTACACCGGCACGTACACCATCTTGGCCACGCCCACTACGACAACTTTCACGGTCACTAATCCGATCACGGGACTGCCCAGCTCAAGCGGCGGCACGGCCAAAGTTTCCGTGGGCACGGCGACCGCCAACTTCCGCGCTTCTGCCGCCGGCGCAGGCAGCGCCGACGCCACCGCTGAGAACGCCCTCGCCACGGCCATGTTCACCATCAACAAGGCCGACACCACTTCGACCATCACGAGCGACACGCCCGACCCGACCGTCACGGGCCAGTCCTTCACGGTCAACTTCAGCCTTGCAGTCAACGCGCCGGGCAGCAACAACCCGACCGTGCCGACCGGCAACGTCACGGTCTCCGACGGTGTCAATAGTTGCACCAGCGCGATCAGCGCTGCCGGCACGGGTTCGTGCAGCATCGCGCTCTTTAACGCCGGCAACCGTTCGCTGACCGCGACTTACGCAGGTGACGCGAATTTCAACGCCAGTCCCGCGTCATCGCCGGTCACGGCGCACGTGGTAAACAAGGCAGACACGACGACAACGGTCACAACCGATAATCCCGATCCGTCAGTCACCGGCCAGAGCGTTACGGTCGTTTACAGCGTAACTGTCAATTCACCCGGCAGTGCCGGGGGTACCTTTAATAGCGGCAACGTCGTCGTCATGGACGGCGCGAGCACCCTCTGCACGGGCACGGTCGCCGCGGGACAATGCTCGGCCGCGTTAACCACCGCCGGCCCGCACACGTTGACCGCGACCTACCAAGGCGACGCCAACTACAACGCGAGTCCGGCGTCGTCACCCGCGACGGCGCACACGGTCAACAAGGCCGACACGACGGCCGCCGTCCTAACCGACACGCCCGACCCGACCACGCGCGGGCAGCAGTTCACCGTCACTTATAGCGTCGCCGTCACCGCGCCCGGCGCGGGCACGCCAACCGGCAATGTCCTCGTCAGCGATGGCGTGGACTCTTGCACCGGCACGGTTGCAGCCGGACAGTGCAACCTGACGCTCACCACCGTGGGCAATCGGTCAATCACGGCGACTTATCAAGGCGACGCGAACTTCAACGCCAGTCCGGCCTCGGCCGGCGCGCCGCACACAGTCAATAAGATCAACACCACGACGGTCGTCGGCTCGTCGAAGAACCCATCCGACGTAGGCAACACCGTGACTTTCACGGCGACGATCACGCCCGTCTCCGGCACGGATAGCCCCGGCGGCACGGTGCAGTTCCGCGACGGGCCGTCGGGGACTGGTACGCCCATCGGCGGCCCGGCCACCGTCACGAACGGTGTGGCCAGCATCCAGACCAGCACGCTCACGGCCGGCACGCACACGATCACGGCCGACTACAGTGGCGACGCCAACCTGAACGTATCGAGCGGCACACTGCCCGGCGGCCAGTTGGTCATCGCGGGCACGCCGACCGTGGCGGGCGACGCGCTCATCACCGAGTTCCGCTTCCGTGGTTCGGTCACGCCTTCGGGCGCGCAGGACGAGTTCATTGAGGTATACAACAACACGAACCAGCAATTAGTCGTACCGGCGAGCGGCTGGCAACTGCGCAGCGTGAACACGGCGGGCACGACGGCGCTCGTCTTTAACATAACGCCCGGCACGACCATCCCCGCCCGCGCGCACTTCCTTGTCGTGAATGCCACGCCGAGCGTCGGCTTCACCAGCGGCACGCTCACGAACTACGCGGCCGGCGCAAGCACGGTCGGCGCGGGCAACGGGCAGTTCACCGGCATAGACCTGCCGGATGGCGGCGGCATCGCCCTGTTCAACTCATCCACCCTTTTCGACGCCACCACGCGGCTCGATGCGGTCGGCTTCACCTCCGCGCCCGATGTACTCTACCGGCAAGGCCTAGGGTTGTTACCGGCGGGCGGGATTACGGTGGATGGCGTCTACAGCTTCGCCCGCAAGCAGACGGCAGGCTTGCCGCAGAACACACCTGACAACGCCACCGACTTTGAGTTCATCGCCGCAACTGGGGGGACGTTCAGCGGGCGCGCGGCGGTGCTTGGCGGCCCCGGCCCTGAGAGCTTGGCCAGCCCCATCCAGCGCAACGCGACCGTCAAGGCGTCGCTCGTGGACCCGGGCGCAG
>JANMAD010000243.1:0-27783 GCA_031359515.1 Acidobacteriota bacterium
GCACTTCTTTATCAACTTCGATCACGATGACGGTGGTTCGTTCTTGCTGGCGGGCTTCTTCGAGCGCACGTTCCAAATCATCGCGCGTCGTGGCGCGAATCACGTGCGCGCCCAAACTGGCCGCATTGGCGGCGAAGTCAACTTCTAATCGCGCGCCGTCCAATTGACCGCTCTCATTGCTGCGCGCTCTGTAATCTGTGCCGAAGCCGCCCGAACCCAAGACTTGCGACAGTCCGCTGATGCTGCTGAAGCCATAGTTGTTCAGCAGGATGATATTTAACTTGTAGCCTTCCTGAATCGCCGTGACGATCTCGGTTGACATCATCAGGTAAGAACCGTCGCCCACCATGACATACACCGCGCGCGCGGGGGCTGCCATCTTCACGCCAAGTCCACCGGCAATCTCGTAACCCATGCACGAGTTGCCGTATTCGAGGTGATAGCCTTTGGGGGCGCGCGTGCGCCAGAGTTTGTGCAGGTCTCCCGGTAAACTGCCGGCGGCGCAGACCACGACATCCTCCGGCTTGGAAAAATTGTTGACGATGCCGATGACTTCGCTCTGGCTGACGGGCGGCCCCTGTCGGCGGTCGAATAAGCGCTCAACTTCCACCTCCCACTGCTCTTTGAAGGAGGCGATACGTGCTGCGTATTCGCCTGCGACCGTGTAGCCCGCCAGCGCTTCTCGTAGTTCATCGAGCGTGACGCGCGCATCGGCGACGAGCGGCAGCGCGGCGTGTTTGTGCGCGTCAAACTCGGCGAGGTTGATATTGATGAAGCGCACGCCCGCGTTCTGGAACGCGGTCTTCGACGCGGTCGTAAAATCGCTGAGGCGCGTGCCCACGGCGATCACGAGGTCGGCCTCGCGTGCGAGGATGTTCGCGCCGGGAGTGCCGGTCGCGCCGAGGGCTTCGAGGTTCTGCGGATGATCCCAGCCAAGCGCGCCCTTGCCCGCCATCGTCTCTCCGACCGGGATGCCCGTCTGTTCGACGAAGCGCGCCAATGCCTCGCACGCTTCGCTGTAGATGACGCCGCCGCCCGAGATGATGAAGGGCTTCTGCGCCGCGCAAATCCATTCGACGGCGCGTGCGAGCAGTGTGCGGTCAGCCAGTGGACGGGGGATGTGCCAGACGCGCTGCGCGAAAAGTTCTGCCGGGTACTCCCACGCTTCTGCCTGCACATCCTGCGGGAGCGCGAGCGTGACCGCGCCGGTGTCGGCGGGCGAGGTTAGCACGCGCATCGCCGCCATCAGGGCGGAGGGCAACTGGTCTGGACGGTTGATGCGATCCCAGTAGCGCGAGACGGGTTTGAAAGCGTCGTTGACCGAAATATCCTGCGTGTGTCCAGACTCAAGTTGTTGCAGCACCGGCGCGACGTTGCGGCGGGCGAAGATGTCGCCGGGCAGCAGCAGCACGGGCAAGCGATTGATCGTCGCCGTCGCCGCGCCCGTGATCATGTTCGTCGCCCCCGGCCCGACTGAAGAGGTGCAGGCGAATGTGCCCAGCCGATTCTTCATCTTCGCGTAAGCCGTCGCCGTATGCACCATCGCCTGCTCGTTGCGCGCGAGGTAATAACGAAAGTCGGGCGTTTGCTGCAACGCCTGACCGACGCCCGCCACGTTGCCGTGTCCGAAGATGCCCCAGACGCCCGCAAAGAAAGACAACTCCTGCCCGTCGCGCTCGACATACTGGCTCTTCAGAAATGTGATGAGCGCCTGGGCTGTGGTTAATCTTCGAGTTTTCATCGGTGCTTCGTGCTAGCAGGACTGCCTTGATGGAGCGTGCGCGGGCTTGGCTACAGGTCAATGCCGCTCGCTTGCAGTAAGTGGTATTGCCCTCCTGACTACGCACGGTTGCGGTATCTTGGGGGTGCTGCAAATACTCCAAGGTCTCTTACAAGGTTAGGCTGAAAGCCGCTCGAAGACACCCGCCATGCCATTAATGTCGCGCCCGCGCCACCATTCCTGACTGCTCAGCGCACGCTCTACCGTCCAATTTTGATGAATGATTAAGCCGGCGGCATGGGCCATCACGAGCGGGTCCTCCGCGCCGGGGTAGAGCACGTTCCGCCCGACGAGCGCGCCACGCATGTTCGCGCCCGCCGCGAGGCTCGCCGCGATTTCGCGTAACAGCGGCATCGCGTCGCCGACCGACTCGCCCCCGAGCAGCAGGATCGGTAGCGTCGTGGCCCGCGCTACGACTTCAAAGTTCTCGCAGTAAGGCAATTTCAACCAGAGGTGCTTGCTGCTGTCGCCTAAGGCCGCCGCCACCCCGACGATCTGCGCTAACGCTTCCGCCGTTTTAACCACGCGATAGCCGCCATCACTTTTGACGACGGGTAAAGGCTCAAGAAATGTCGGCAGCCCCAGCGCGGTCATTTCCGTAATCGTCTGGGCGCAGTAGCGTATGGTGTTGAGCGAACCCGGCTCAGCATCGCAGATGCGTAGTAACAGCTTCGCCCCATCTAAGCCCATGGCGGCACAGGTCGCGGGCGACGTACCCGTCATCGGATCGTCCATCTCCCAACTGGTGCCTGCCAGCCCGCCTCGATTAAGGCTGGCAATGAGCAGCCGGTTATCGAGCAACCCAGGGCCACCGACTTCAAGGATCAGATGGTGCAGGATCAACAAGTCTTCAAGCATGTCCATCGTTGCCATCACGCCATCAACGACATCGCTCTGTAGCACACGCACGATGCGCTCAAGATAACTGTGCCGGTCAGCCATGCGCAGTGGGTCATCGCCGACCTTCGTGACGCGGCGGGCAGGATGATCCGCAGCCAGAATGTTGAGCCGGCCGTCGGGCGTGAGCGTGCTGCGCCGTTTCCGCACCTTGGCGGTGCGGGCAGGGCATTCGGGATCGGCCAATCTAACTTCAGTTAGCTTGGTCAGGACAGCAGCGGGGAGAAATTCTTTATCAACAAAAGTCGGCATTAAAATCCTCCTTGCTGTTCGATGAAAGTTAAAGCTTCTTGTTCGTAGGGCATGAAATTGGCGCAGCCGTGCCGGGTGACGACAATCGCGCCGCAGGCATTGCCCATCCGTGCCGCGCGGTGCCAGCCCCAACCTTTGAGATACCCGTAAAGAAAGCCGCTGGCGAAGGCGTCGCCCGCCCCCAACACGTTTTGCACCTCGACGGGAAATGTCGCGGCCTCGATGCTTTCGCCGCCCTTTGAGTAAACGGTGGTTCCGTCTCCGCCGCGCTTGAGCGCGAGGGCTTCGGGGCCTGCGCTGAGAATCATCTCCACCCCTTTGAGTACGTCGCCGCTCACACGCGCGCCGGAGACTTGTGAGTGTTCGACGGAGACCGTGATGCCTTCCTGCAACGCACCGGCCTTCACCTCGTCCGCTGTGCCGACAACAATGTCGGTCAAGTGCAGCAGCAAACGGATAGCCACGCCGAAAGCGCGCGTGTCGTGCCACTGGTCGGGGCGAAAATCAAGATCGAGGACGACTTTCGTGCCGCAAGCCCGTGCTTGTTCGGCGGCGAAGATGGTGGCGCTGCGTCCCGGCTCGCGGCTCAGTCCCGTGCCTGTGATCAGCAGGACGCGACTCTCTGCGATGGGCGCGGCGAGCACGTCATCAATGGTCAACTCGACATCGGCGCAGTTGTCTCGATAAAAGACCAGCGGAAACCTGTCGGGCGGCTCGATGCCTAAGATAACCGCGCTCGTGCGCCGTCCCGCCTTGCGCGGGATGAAGCGGGTCGCGACGCCCTCTCCTTCAAGAAAGTTCAGCACGAACTCTCCCACCGGATCATCGCCGACGGCTGTCAGCAAAGCAGAGCGCAATCCCAGGCGGCGTGTGCCGACGCTGATGTTGGTCGGGCAACCGCCGACATAAGCGGCGAAGCTCTTGATCTTCGGGAAAGGCGCGCCGATGTCGTTCGCGTAGAGGTCAATCGAACTGCGTCCCATCGTCAGAATGTCGAACTTGCGATCCGTCATCAACTCTCTCTGCCGCCGGTCACGAGCGGCACGCGCGGGTCTTGTTCAGCCCAAGCCCCGCGCACCCAGGCGTAGGCGGGGTCGTCCGCCGCCGCCATCGAACGTGCGCTGCCCGCCAGCGCGTTGAGGTAATAGACGTTGTAGCCGTGCGCCGCCACCACCGGATGATAGCCTTCCGGGATCAACACCAGTTCGCCATCGCGCACTGTGAGCGTCTCGTCTATGCGTCCGTCCGACGTATAGACTCTCTGAATGGCATACCCTTCGGGCTGGTCAACTTTGTAGTAATAGATTTCTTCCAAGTCCACTTCATCCGGCGGGTTGTGTACGTCGTGTTTGTGCGGCGGATAGCTAGACCAATTCCCGCTCGGCGTGTAGACCTCGACGAGGAGTAGCCGTTGCGCGGGAAATTCCGGTTTCAGAATGTGATTGATCTGGCGTGTTGCGTTAGCGCCACCGCGCACTTCTATCTCCACTTCGTCGGGCGTGACGAGTCGCGCCGGATATTTTTCTTCGGCGCGCGAAAAGCAGAGAGCGACCTCGCAATCCGTCTCGGCCATGACGGTGAACTCCGTCTCAATCGGCAGGTAGAGCGCGGTCGGCAAGCCGGCGAACACGTGCGCCCGACTGCCAAAGGCAGACCATGAGCCAGCCGTTGACTCCACCGAACAGCGTCCGCCCAAGACCACCAAGCCTAATTCACACGCGCCCGTCTCACTCGAAAACTTATCCCCACGCAATATCTTGCGCACGCGAAACGTCAGATATTCAAACCCCGCAGACTCCGGCGTCACGTGCATCGTTTCTCCCGACGAATCCAAATGGGCGGCGGGCTTAATCAGTAAATCTTTCATCGCGTGCGTCATCAATGATTCCTCCTGCGGCTCAGGCTTTCGGCGGGGCCGTTGATTCACGTATGATCAATTCTCCCTCCACTTTGATGTTGGCTTTAGTATCAACGCCGGAGAGGAGTTTGAGCATCGTTTCCATCGCCATGCGCCCCATTTGCTGTTTCGGCTGGCTTACTGTAGTAAGCAGTGGAGAGGTGTAAGAGGCAATGGAAAGATCATCGAATCCGACCAGCGAGATGTCATCGGGAACCTTGATCCCGTGCCTATACAGCGCGCGTAAAGCGCCCAACGCTGACATATCGTTGTAGCAAAAAACGGCTGTCGGGTGCATGGGGAGCGCTAAAAGTTTCTCCATCGCTTGCCTGCCTCCCTCCGGCTTACCGTCGCCGTGAACAACCAGTTCCGGCAGGAACGGATAACCCGCGAAGGCCAGCGCCTGACGATAGCCTGCGAAGCGTTCGGTATCGGATTGGAAGCCGGCCTGGTCGCCGATGTAAGCAATCCGCCGGTGACCGAGTCCGATCAGATGTTTCATCACCTGAGTGCTGGCTTTGATATTGTCAATCATCACCGAATAGATGAACTCATCCGGCTCATCCGGGTGCTGATTGTTAATCAGCACAATCGGAACTTTTAACCCGCTCAGCAGCGGCACATAAAGCGCGCCGACACGTGACGCGGTGACGATAATTCCATCAACACGTCGCTCGTGAAAAGAATGCACGACTTTTACTTCACGGTCTGGATTGGCATTGGAGTTTGCCAAGAAGACTGAATAGCCGTGATCGTTGGCCGTCTCTTCAATGCCGCTGACGACATCGGCGATGAACGGGTCGGCGATTGAGGTGACGACTACGCCGATTGTTCTCGTCTTTTTAGTTGCCAGGCTGCGCGCAATCGCGCTCGGACGATAGCCCATGCTCGCGGCTATTTGGCGAATCCGCTCAGCCGTTTCACCCTTCACAAGCGGGCTATGGCTTAACGCCCTTGAGACGGTCGGGTGTGAAACATTGGCTGCCCGCGCGATGTCTTTGATTGATACTTGTTGCATCTGAACGACAATCTTATGCAAGCAACTTGAAATGCCCTTGAGAAGAGACGATGATGAATTACTGGGAATCACGCATCCGTTCCTTGAAGAGGATGCACACGTGTTCAAAAGATTGAAAATATAAAGCAGCTATTATTGCTGCTCGGCAAAAACTTTGGGAATAACCAGAAAAGGTAAGCTTCCTACCCTGTCATGCTATGGGTGCTAAATCTATCCCCTGGACACCCTGCTGTCAAGAGTTTGAATACCACGGGAGTGTCTAAATCAAAGTTGCGGGATAGAGCGGGCGCGAATTCAGGTGACCGCCCGCACGGCATCGTGCGCGAACAGTTCCGCGAAGGTGTATGCGAACTTCGCGGGCCTTCTATTCATTAGCATGGTGTACCCAATTAGTGAGACTTGTCAGAGGTGGATTCATGAATGAGCGCGACCCTGACCGGTTTAGATTGAGCGGACACGACCGGCGAGAATTCCTTGCCGGAGCCGGAGTCTCCCTTTTATGGGTCGTAGCCGGGCGACTTCCGCATAACGCGATGGCGGTTGTGACGCCCAAATTTTTAGCCGATCCGTTCAGTCTGGGCGTCGCTTCGGGCGATCCCGCGCCCGACGGCGTCGTCCTGTGGACGCGGCTTGCGCCCGCACCGCTCGCTGGCGGCGGTATGCCTCCGCACAGTGTCCCCGTCGAATGGCAAGTGGCAGCAGACGACCGGATGCGTCGAATAGTAAAGCGCGGCACGGTCGCGGCGCGCCCTGAACTAGCCCACTCTGTTCATGTCGAAGTGCGCGGACTCGAGCCTGCTCGCTGGTACTGGTATCAATTTAGGGTCGGCCCGAATTTGAGTCCTATCGGGCGCACCCGCACCGAGCCCGCGCCGGGGTCTCGCATGGATAAACTGACATTCGCCTTCGCGTCCTGTCAGCAATACGAAGACGGTTACTACACGGCGTACCGCCACATGGCACGTGAAGAACTTGATCTGGTCGTCTTTCTGGGCGACTACATCTACGAGGGCGGGATTCGCAGAGGACACACACGCGCGCACAATAGCGATGAAGTTGTCACGCTTGACGATTACCGTAATCGTTATGCGCTCTACAAGTCTGACCCTGACTTGAGAGAAGCGCACGCCGCATTCCCTTGGGTCGTCACTTCGGATGACCACGAAGTGAACAACAACTACGCCGGAGCGATTGATCAAGACGGATCATCTCCCGAAAAGTTTTTGCTAAGACGGGCCGCCGCTTACCAAGCATATTATGAGCACATGCCGCTGCGCATTGCAGCGATGTCCAGCGGGCCGAATATGCGTCTATACCGGCGGCTCACCTACGGCTCATTGGCCGAGTTCTCCGTTTTAGACACGCGCCAGTACCGGACGGATCAGCCCTGTGGAGATGGGCACAAGGAGCGTTGTCCAGAGGCATTCGATCCGCGCGCAACGCTGCTCGGTTCGGAGCAGGAGCGATGGCTCTTGCGTGGATTAGATAAATCGCGCGCCCGCTGGAACGTCCTAGCGCAGCAGGTGATGATGTCACAAACGATTGAAGTCGCAGGCGACGCAAAGAAGTACGGGATGGACAACTGGAATGGATATGTGGCGGCGCGGGCCCGCGTCCTCGGTTTTATGCAGCAGAGGCAGCCGGCCAATCCGGTCGTGCTCACGGGCGACATTCACTCGAATTGGGTATGTGATCTGAAAGCCAACTTTGACGCGCCCGAGTCCGCAACGGTCGCGACGGAGTTCGTCGGCACTTCGATCAGCTCAGGCGGAGATGGGAACAACAACCCCGCGGAGGCGAACCGAAGGATGGGGGCCAACCCGCACGTCAGATTCTTCAACGGCCAGCGCGGGTATGTACGTTGCACGCTCCTGCCCGAGTGTTGGCTGAGTGACTATCGTGTGGTGGAAGCCGTCTCAAGTCCCGGCGCTCCGATTATCACGCGCGCTTCATTCGTCGTGGAGAACGGCAAGCCGGGCGCACATGTCGCATGACATAATAATTAACGTGCGTTCGACATTGAGAATGACCGCCCGCCCTGCCCAAAAGAACTACCGCCAAACTGCCCCTTTAAATTAGAAGCCCCGAATTCGAAGGCAATTCGGGGCTTTAAAAACTCCGCAGGTAAGAGTGACGCGGCTCGCAACATCGCGCGATTCCCTTAGCAACATAGCAGTTTTCAAAATACCGTGCGGTTTGAGGGGCCGTTTAGTGCCCATGCATATCCTTGGCGACCGAGCCGGGCAAACCCGGGCGGACGCGGGAGGTGTAGTTTCCCTAGTCCTCTGGTGGGCGACGACACTCAATCTAAATCCGGTCTGGTGGCAGATTACCATTCGTCTTCGTCCATGTTCGGGTACTGCGGCGGCGACTGGCCGCGCTTTTCGAGCAGCTTCGGTTTTTTGACTCCAGCGTCCGCCGGGTTAATCTCTTCCAGCTTCACGTCGAAATGCCACATGTCGCCGAAGTCGAAGAGGTATTCCATTGCCGCGCCGGGCCAGAGGGGAATTTCACCAATGGCTGTCTCGGCTGTAGATGGCGATTCCTCCGTGTAGGGATGATGAATGCGGGCGAGTTTGCCGAAGCGGTTGCGGTAAGAGAATTCATACAGGTGGTCGTTGTCGAAATCGAAGGCGCGTAAGATCGCGTCGCTCAGGTCGTCGAGCATGAGTGCGGCAGGAATCGCTATGCGTCGCCACGTCTTCGCATCCAGCGAGACTTTGAAGAGGTACAGGCCGTCACCCGGCGCGTCTTCGGGCAACGACAAATTGTTGCGCCACTCCGGGAAGTAAGGTTGCAGCACGGGCTGGAGTGTCCCGAAGTTTGCGGCATCGTCAAATTCGTCCGTCTCTTCGAGCCACATCTTCATCTCGGCCAGCTTGTGTTGAGACAGTAGTTTGAAGAGGGCTTCGCCGAAGGGCGTTTGTTTGATGCGGGCGATGACCCATCCCTTGCCCGCCTCCGGCTGCCCCTCTGTGATGGCGACGCAGCCGAACAACTCCAGCAGCGCGAGATTGTACGTTCCAATCGCATAGGGAATCGTGAACTGCTCCGCCTGACGGTCTCCGGCGACTTTCAAGCCCGTGTCGGGCAAGCGCTCCATGAAGGTCGAGCATTTGAAGAGCGAGCCTAACGGGTCGCGGGATTCGCCGATGATCTCTCCCTCGCCGCGCACCAGCCACGCTTCGAGCAGCGTGAAATAGCGTTCCGTCGCGTTCAGGCTGCGCCACGAGTCGAGCGCCTGTTGGTCTAACGAAAGAACTGGTTGCCCATCAGTCCCTCCAATCACAGACAGTCCGCTCGCGCGCAGGATCAGGTAGAGGCCGTTGAGGTGTGGGTAGGATTTCTGTTGCGGGCGCTTGAGGCCGGAGCGCAGGGGTTTTGAGAGTTGCGCGTTGAGTTCAGCCAAAAGATTCATCGGCAATAGTTGGTGTATCCCGCTGACTTTGACCTCCCGATGGCCGACGAAATTCAGCAGCATCTCGAAATCGCGCAGCACTCTACAGCCCAGCTCGGCTTCGCCAATCGTTTGCTCCCGGAGAATCCTCTGGTATTTAGCGGGCAGTGCGATTTCCATGTTCTAATCTCAACCTCGATTGTGAAGCATGGTGATTTGACCGCTTCATCCTGTCAACAGGTTTGTAGTAGATTCTTGTTTTTATGAGCGAACTGAAAGACCCATCTTTGATCGCCGCGATGCACGCGATGACGGATGATCTTGACGGCTTGAAGCGACACTTGCTCGAACGCCTTGACCGCCGCGATGGCGAGGCATTGGGCGAGGCGCAAGCCGCACTTCAGTCTCACCCGTCCGACCCAGAGTTGCTGTTGATGGCCACGCTCGCAGCCCTGTTCGCCGAACGACCGGAACTCACTTTACGTTACGAGCATCGCTTTTCTAAACGCTTCAGGCCGATTGAAGCGGAAGGAGCTTTGCTGCGCGCCATCGCGCTGGCGCAGCAGGAGCGTTGGGCGCAGGCCGCGCAGGTGATGAAGCAGCACGGCAACCTGCATCGCTCATTCCTGTACTTGCCGGGCGACTGGGCGCTCAGGACATGGGTGAATAGTTGGCTCGATAAGATCAAGCGCGCCGAGAAACGCCGCGCGACGGCGATGACGCCCGAGCCGAAGAAAGCGAAACTGCCCGACGCTACTTCCGCCCGAAAAGATGGCAAGACGAGCAAGGGTGCAAAAGGAAGTCGCGCCGCCGTCTCCGGCAAAGAAGAAAACGCCGCGGCCATCAGCGCCGTCGCGCTGCAATCTCAAACTACAACGCCTGAACTCGTTGCCGGAGCGCCGCCTTTGCCGCGCATTGAGGCGCGGATTCCGGTTGCCGTCACCGTGCCGGAGAGCTTCGACGTGACTCCGGCGGAAAGCGAGGGCGGCGCGAGCGCGGCGGATGATCTGACTGCTTTCCGCCTCCGCTACGAGTTGTCGCATCTCGGATTGCTGCAAGGCTTTGACGAGTTGCTCTGTTTGCCCACGCTGGCGGGCGTTGACGCCTACTGGTATCAAATCGAAGCCGTGCGGAAAGTGCTCAAACAGTTTCGCGGGCGCGTGCTGCTGGCGGATGAAGTGGGCTTAGGCAAGACCGTCGAAGCGGGCATGGCGCTCAAGGAGTACCTGCTGCGCGGCATGGCGCGGCGCGTCCTTGTCCTGACGCCCGCCACGCTCGTCGGGCAGTGGGAGGAGGAGATGCGGACGAAGTTCGAGGTCGAGTTTGCGACGAGCTACGACCCGCTGCTCCGCCGCGACCCAGGCCAGTTCTGGGCGCAGCCGCGCGTCATCGCTTCGATTGCCACCGCGCGCCGCGCCGAACATTTCCCGCTGCTCGCCGCCGGGAATTACGACCTCGTGATCGTGGACGAAGCGCATCATCTGAAGAATCGCCAGACGCAAAACTGGAAACTCGTCAACGCGCTCCAGAAGCGTTTCCTGCTCCTGCTCTCGGCGACTCCCGTGCAGAACAGTCTCGTCGAGCTCTACAACTTGCTGACGCTGCTCAAGCCGGGGATTTTCAAAACCGAAAAAGAGTTTCGCCAGAGTTACATGACGACCGGCAAACCGCGCGTGCCTGCGAACCGCGAACGGATGCGCGACCTGATGCGCGACGTGATGATCCGCAACACGCGCTCGCTCGTGGACATGCACCTCCCCGCGCGTCATGCCGTGACGGTGCGCCTCGACCCCCCGGCGGAGGAAGCGGAGGCTTACGCGCAGTTGAATCGCCTCGTGCAGGAAACTTACGCCGACGAGACCACGGCGCACCGCCTCGCGCTCCGGCACCTGCTCTCGGCGGCAGGCTCGACTCCGGCGACCGCCTCGCGTGCGATCACGCGCTTCGCTGCCAAGAGCAAGGCCATCGGAAACAGCAAGGGCTGGCGCGATCTCGCCGCCCGCTACGAGGCGCTCGCGCAGAGTGGGCCGACGGTCAAAGAGAAGGCGTTGCTTGAACTGCTTAACCGCAACGCGGAAGAGAAAAAGATCGTCTTCGTTCATCATCGCGAGACGCTCGACCGCCTGTCGCATCTGCTGGAGAAAGAAGCCATGCCGTTTGTGCGCTTTGAGGGCGCGATGAGCGGGCCGGAAAAGGACGAATCAATCGCGCGCTTTCAAGCGGACGCGCTGCTGCTGCTCTCAACCGAATCGGGCGGCGAGGGGCGCAACCTGCAATTCTGCAACACGCTCATCAACTTCGACCTGCCGTGGAATCCGATGGCGATTGAGCAACGCATCGGGCGCATCCACCGCATCGGGCAGACGCGCGAAGTCTTTATCTTCAACATGGTCGTCGGCGGCACGCTGGAAGAACAGGTGCTGAGAGTCCTCGACGAGAAGATCAACATGTTCGAGCTGGTCGTCGGCGAGATCGGACAAATTCTCGGCGAGATGGATGAGGAAGGCGAGTTCGCCGAAACCGTCTTCAAGGCGTGGGTCGAGACGACCGCGGCGGAGCGCGAAAACACTTTCGCTCAACTCGGCGAGCGGATGGCGCAGGCCAAGCAGCAGTATGATTCCGTCAAGCAACTCGACGAAGAATTGTTCGGCGATGAATTCGTGGCCGGATAGGATCAAAGAACATGCCTCAAGTCAAAGAGAATAAGGCGCGGGAGGAGCGGATCACGATGGAGATCGTCGTTGACGCTTACGGCCCGGAAGAACAGGCGATGGGCTGGTACTACTACCTTAAAGAGAACCTGAGCTTTCCCTTCAAGGCCAGGTGCATCGAGACGCGCGCCGTCTCGCCGCTGGCCGTCGGGGAAAAGTTCGAAGTGACCGGGATGCCGCCGGAGCGCGAATGCCAGCACGAAATGTTTGTCACCGTGCGCTGGCAAGACCGCGATTTGGCCGTCCCTTTATCACAGTTGCAGCCGATCAGGCCCGACGTTGAGACGAAAGAAGCCATGGCGGACTGGCGCTACTGGGTGGCGCGCGGTTACGAGTTTTGAGATGTGAGGACTTCCGGGAGCAGGGAACTGAAAGTGAAAGAAGAAGCGGATTTCGACCAACTTAAAATCGCCGTCGAAGCCAACTGGCCTCATGCGTCTCATCCCAAAGTGCAACGCTACGTCGGGAAGTTCTTCGAGCCGACGCGCACTGCGACTAAGATCACGGCGAAGGTCAACGGCAACTACGGCGTGTATCTGGTGTCCATCGAAGTAAAAGATCAGGGCACGCGGTCGGCGTGCAGTTGCTACATCGGGAAAGGCGGCGGCTGTCATCATTGCTCTGCGCTGGCGCGCACGTTCCTGAACAACCCGAAGAGCTTTAAGACTATCGAGAAAAAGACGCTCAAGCGAAAAATCGCCACGCCCGAAGACGTAGCGGATTATCTGCGGGGAACGACGCTCGAAGAGCTGCTCAAAGATTTGAAAGCGTCGGGAATCAAGCAGAAGGATTTTGCCGAAAGCATCGGGATGAATCCGCGCCACCTTTCTTCAATCAAGTCGAGCGAGCTACGCAATCGTTATTACAACGAACTGGGTGCAACCAAACTGGCGTGCCTGTGGATGATCGAGCACAGCAAACGCAGGTGACAGGTGACAAGATCAAAACTTGTTCTTTCCTGTCACCCGTCACCTGTCACTGTCCTTTTATGTCCGAGTCATCAATCAGCTTTCGAGATTTCGCCGCGCGCCTGTTGAATTATGAAGGCGTGCTGGTCGAGCGCATCGAGCCTGAAGGTTTGGAGTTGCTCGCGCCCGCGCCGGTGGCACAAGTCTTGCAAATCCCGGAACTCGCGCGCCTCGGTTTCGCGGCTGAGCTTCCGGCAAGCGCCGAGCGGGTCGGCCTGGAGTCGGACTGGCTGGAACGGTTTGGACATTTGCTTGGCGAGCGCGGGCAGACGGCGCGCGTGACGCTCCCGGTCGCGTTGCCGCAGCTCACGAACCCTGAGCGCGTCGTCGAGCACACGATCAACTTGCAGAACGCGGTCTATCGCGTCGTCGGCGTGACGCCCGCGTGGACTCGTTATCTCATTATGCTGTTTCGCGTCACGGCCTTTTCCGATGAGAAGCGCGACGGCGTCATCAAACTCGGCTTCAATCTCGCCAACGGCAGTGCGCTCGATGCAGTCGTTGACGGATTGCTCTCTGCCGCGATGGAGATGGAGGGCATGAAGGACGCGCCGGTGCCCGCGCCCGCGAGCCTGCCGCCCCTTTGGACGCCGGCGCAATTGAAATCCCGCGTCGCGCGTGCGCTGCCGGAACGCATCGAAGCGCATCTCGCGCCTTTTCTAAAAGGAATGCAGCGCCGTTTAGACCGCGACCTACAGCGCGTGCATGACTACTTCGATGATCTCCGCGCGGAAGCTCTGCTCCGCCTGCAAAAACATCTCACCGCCGAAAAGGAAAGCGCACGCGACCGTCTGCGCCTCGAAGCGATTGCACGCGAGTACGAAGCAAAGGTCGCGGACTTGCGGCAGAAGTACGCGTTGCGTGTGGAGGTGGCGTGGAGCCAGACGCTCGAAGTCGTGATGCCGGTGCAGCGCGTCGAACTCTTAATCAGGCGACGCAAAGGTGAGCGCCGGATCACGCTCGACTGGAATCCGCTCGCGCGCAAGTTGGACATTCCACCCTGCGAGTATAGCTATACCCAATTCCCGGTGCGTGTGGTCTGTGATGACAGGCTGCACCTGATCAGCCCGAAGGCACTGTCTCCATGCGCGAGTTGTGATAAAACCTATTGCCGGGCCTGTCACCCGCTACAATGTCCGAAGTGCCGCCGGCAAGAAGAATCAACATGAAGTCGCCGTAAGCACGCGGCCGGCGACGCCCAAGCGGTCGAGTCCCTTAACGGGCGACTCCCGCGACGAATTGCCCACCGAATTTTTTATCCCCGTTCCTCAACCTGCCCTAAAACTGGTATCGAGTTGCAGGCCGGTCACTTTGAAAGAAATGTGCTATATTCTTTCAAAGCTCTGCCGGCTTTGAAAGCGCGCTTACAGAAGCCTTGAGTGATGAATCCAGCCGATTTTCACGCGCCGGAGGCAGGTCGTGTAGTTAAGATAGCGCACGGCGGCTATGCCTTCGTGCCCGCGCCCCTGCCGCCCGCCATCAGCTACACGGCTGAGTTGGTGCGGCAGCTCTCGCGCGCCGACCAAGCCTTGAGCGAACTGTCCGGCTTGGGAAGACACCTGCCGAACCCGCACATCCTGATCGGCTCTTACGTCAAACGCGAGGCCGTGCTCTCGTCGAGGATCGAGGGGACGCGCACGAACATGGACGAGTTGCTGCGCGATGAAATCGAAGGGCAGGGAAAGGGGTCAGAAGATGAGGACGTGCGCGAAGTCCGCAACTACGTGGCGGCTTTAGAGCACGGCATCAAGCGTTTGGATAAACTGCCGCTCTCACTCCGGCTCGTGCGAGAGTTGCACCAACATTTAATGAAAGGCGTGCGAGGCGATACGGCAACGCCGGGCGAGTTCCGCCGCTCGCAGAATTGGATCGGGAGGGCGGGCAGCACGATCATAACCGCTACATATGTTCCGCCGCCGCCGCAAGAAATGACGGAGGCTCTGGGCGCGTGGGAGCATTTCCTGCACGAAAGGGAAGCGATGCCCGACCTCGTGCAGTGCGCGTTCATGCACGAGCAGTTCGAGGCGATCCACCCCTTCCTGGACGGCAACGGCAGGGTTGGGCGGCTGCTCATCACGCTTTTCTTGATCGAGCGGGGGCGACTGTCTCAGCCGCTGCTTTACCTCTCCGAGTACATCGAGCGGCACAGGCAGGATTATTACGAACTGTTGCAGAGAGTCAGGACGCACGGCGACTGGCCGTCCTGGCTCGTCTTCTTTCTCGCGGGCGTCGAGGAGACTGCCACCAGGGCGGTCGTGCAGGCCGGTCGGCTGATGGACTTGCGGGAAGAGAGTCGTACTCGCCTCAAGGCGTCACCCCGCGCGTTGGAACTTCTCGACGAGTTGTTCACCAACCCGTATATCACGGTCGCACGCGCGGCTGTGACACTGAAAGTCTCGAACCCGACGGCGCGGCAAGCGGTGACGGCATTGGAGCGCGCGGGGATGGTCGAAGAAGTGTCGGGTCGGGCGTGGGGCAAGCTCTATCTGGCGCGCCCAATTATGCGGGTGATCGAAAATTGAGAAACGGGTTTGTCTATGAGCACGATTTACATAGGGTCTGACGAAGTTAAGCACAAACCCGCGGCGGCTTGAGCATCATTCAGATTGTCGGAAGTGTTTGGATCAGGAAACTCTCGCCGGACTGGGCGAGGGTATATTCAACAAAGTAACTTGTCGGCGACGGTAGCCAGCCCTTGGGGCTCGTGACCGCGCCGGGTACATCCAGATGGTGCGGACGAATCTTCGGCGCGCGACACACCCGATTTGCTCGCTGCCGCATACCATGCTTGAATGGCGTTATGAAGTCGCCGTGACAACGCGGCCGGCGACGCCCAAGCGGTCGAGTCCCCTAACGGGCGACTCCCGCGATGAAATGCCCGCAGGCTAAAGAGCCTGCAACCTTCCTGCACAGGGCAGGTCGGCTTTTCGGCGAACCGCGCGCCCAGAGGCGACCTGTGTCAGATTCACGAAACACTAAAACACTCTTCTCGGCGCGCGACCTTGCGGAGCGCTGGAGTCTGTCCCCGTCAAGCATCTATCACCGGGGCGAGAGCCTGCAAGGGCTGACGCCCGTCTACATCGGGCGCTCGGTGCGCTTCCATCAGGAAGACGTCGAGAGGGTCGAGCGCGAATTGCTCGCGCGGGCGCGCCGGCAACAGAGGAGACTGAATCGCGAATAGCAGTGTGATCCTTCCCGACTTCGCTGACTGTGGCGCATTAGGTACACATCGCAGGGCGTATGGTTGACGCGCCATCCAGCTCCTTTACTGTTTACGCATTTTGCGTTTATTATTATACATTATGCGTAAGAAGCGGCCAGTCGATGCCCTGTTCCCGAAGACGCGGCGCGACATCCTCGCCGCCACGTACGGGCAGCCCGAAAGGTGGTGGTACCTGAGCGAACTTGCCGCGCACCTCTGCACGAGTCCTTCGAGCCTGCAGCGTGAACTCCGCTCGCTCGCGTCCAGCGGCCTCCTGCGCCGGCGGCAGGACGGCAGGCGCACCTACTTTCAGGCGGAGAGCGAGTCGCCCATCTACGCCGAGCTGCGCGGCATCGTGACGAAGACGATGGGCGTCGCCTCCGCCCTCCAGGACGTGATGCGAAAGTTCGGCGACCGCGTCGCCTGCGCCTTCCTCCACGGCTCCGTCGCCCGCCGAGAGGCGCACGCGCTGAGCGACGCCGACGTCGTGGTCATCGGCTCAATCGGGCTGTCCGACCTGTCGCCCGCGCTGCGCGCGCTGGAGAAGAAATTCGGGCGGGAGTTTAACGCCACCTGCTACTTGCCCGCGGAGTTTCGCCGGAAGGCGAAGGAAGGTAACCATTTCGTCTTGGGCGTGCTAGCGGGCGAGAAGGTGTTCCTGAAAGGAGATAAGCACGAGTTGGAAAGACTTGCTGGCCGTCCGCTCAGCTCAGGTGCATAAGATTGGCGTTAAGGAGATCGGTGACATCCACAAACTCGTCCCCCGTGACATGGCAGCCGCAGGCTTGGTCGGACTCTCGGCGGATTTGGCATACACTTCGGCACATGTGCTAGCCAACCGTAGTGCATAACAAGTTCCAAAAGTCTTAGCCTTGTGAAGAAATGGTCTTATCAGAGCCAATGTTGTTGAAGTAACTGTTCAGGTCTTTAGCTAATTGATGACAAATAAAGGATAACAAGGCGTGATTCACGCGCCACGTTTGGCCTCTACCTTCCTCCCTGCTCGAACCAATTTCCCGTGTGTAGAGGGCAAGATTCTCAGCCACTCAACCATACTTAGATTCTATGCTCAGGGACCTGAGGCCATCCTTCGTCTTGTCTCACGACTTGAGAATCAGATCGAAGAGCTTCAGGCTCGACTCGTTCTCAACCCGCAGCCGTTGATTAACTCGCTCTCGAAAGAACTTAAACTCTCCAAGCTGTCGCTTGATCGTCAGGCGCAAGAACTGGTCACACAACGCCAACTCAATCATCAACTCCTGCGCCGCCTCCGCGAGCTGGAACAGGAGGTCGAGCGCGCTACACCCATCGAGCGCGATTCGCATAACTCATCCATGCCCCCTTCGCTCGATCCGCCGTGGAAAAAGATCCCCCGCACTCGTTCTCTGAGAAAGAAGTCCGGCAAGCAGGTCGGCGGGCAGCTTGGACATCAAGGAGCGACTCTCAGGCAGAGCGCGCAACCCGATCACGTCATTATCCACACACCCTTAGCTTGCATGGGCTGTGGCACGCTGCTCTATCAAAGCGCGCCACAAGCCATCGTTCGCCGCCAAGTCTTCGATATCTTTGATGGGCGCATGAAAGTTACCGAACATCGTGCGGAGACTCGGCGTTGCCCGGCTTGTGCAGTAATGACCAAGGCCGACTTCCCCACTGGGGTGCGTGCTCCGGTCCCATATGGGCCAGGTCTGCTCTCACGCTCCTGTTATCTGCATCTCTATCAACTCCTGCCGGTCGCGCGCACCGAAGAGACCATGACGGATCTCTTCGAGTGCCGCATCTCGGTAGCTACCATTCTACGTGCGGCGCGTCTTTCCTCAGCAAAACTGGTGAAAACCGAGCAACGCATCAAAGCCGTGATTCGTGACTCACAGGTGATTGGCGTGGATGAGACGGGACTGCGGGTCGCCGGTAGTGGTGGTTATATTCACGTCGCTCGCACCGCAGAACTAACTCACTACGGCTTTGATGTGCGCCGAGGTAAAGCGGCGATGGATGAGATCGGCATTCTCCCACAGTTCAAGGGGACACTGGTGCGTGACGGGTGGGCTGCCTACCAGTGGTACGAGCGCTGTCGCCATAGCCTGTGTAATGTTCATCTGCTGCGCGACCTCGTCTTCATCGCAGAAAGCAGCCCCGACCAGAAGGTCTGGACTGAGCCACTGGCCAAACTTCTCCTCAAGATGAAAGATGCAGTGACCGAAGCAAAAGCTAACGACGAAGCCCGGTTGAGCGAGCAAAGAGAAAACGATCTCCTCCACCGCTACGATAAGTTGGTGAAGAAAGCTAGTCGCCTCAATCCTCCGCCTCCGAAAATAATAGTGAGGAGCGACGAAGCGGAAGCGAAAAAGCCAACCCTCCAACTAACACCATGCCGCCTAGTCAATCGGTTGCAGCGCAAACGAGATGACATCCTGCGCTTTATCTCAGACCTCTCTGTGCCTTTTGATAACAACGGATCAGAACGCGATCTGCGAATGGTCAAACTCCAGCAGAAAATCTCAGGCTGCTTCAGAACTTCTGAGGGGGCGCGTAACTTCTGTCGTGTCCGAAGCTACCTCTCGACCGCTCGTAAGCAAGGACATTCCCTGCTCTACTCGCTGGAACGCGCCTTCAATGGCAAGCCGCTGATCTTTCAATCCGCCGAAAGTTAATCCCTTTCCCCACCAGGTACCTGAACAGTTACTTGTTGAATTAACGCATTCTACACGGAGAGGGTTCAGTGCCATTGATGAAAAATTCCTTGATACTCATAGCGGCATCGGACTGGCAACCGCGCTCCGGATCGATACTAACTTCAACTACACCATCCGGCCTATCGAAGCTGCCGCTAAGTAAGTCTGGACGGAACTTTTGTATGGACTTGATAAAATCTGCCCAGACAACTGCGGCAGTTTCAGAGGCGAATAGGTTTTGATAATCCTTTATTTCTGTGTGACATTGATAGCCCAACCACACCACCACAACCGGGCGATTCCGGGCTGGGGCGATTCGGTGTCATTTCAGCGTTACCTGAAGCATATGCCAAAGACGCATTTGAGCCAAAACTATACTTATCCAGATTCATATAACTGTCCCCACTTTTGGCTGACAGTGCAGAACGTGCCTTACTGAGTGCTTTAGCCTGTGACGGAAATTGGAAGGTTGCACAGTATGCAGCCTTCGCTATCGGAGCCGTTTCCTCCTGAATGTATGTATTGAATTTGCCTTACACCCGGCGTGGAAATGCGCGGCTGCTAAAACAATTTGTGTCCGCCAAACTGTTTACAGGGGTCATTCGCAGTGGCGCGGCAACTCGTGTTCGTTGGTTAAGAAGATCAATGATTATTCTTTAGGTCGGTGTGTGAGATTATGCAGGAGTATGAAGAACGGAAATGTGCTTAGCTTCGCACTGCTTATGCTTGTATTCGGGCATTCCGCCGCAGGCCAGAGCGGCAATCCTGTTTACGGTGGCAGCGTCGTCGTCGCGGTCTCCGCCGACCCCGGCGGGCTGAACCCAGCCATCACGACACAGGGCGGCGTCCAACAAATCTGCGGATCAATCTTCAGTGGGCTGGTGGCGCACGATTTCGACCTGAACCCAGTGCCTGACCTCGCCGAGAGTTGGGAGATTTCGCCCGACGGGCGGACTTATACTTTCCATCTTGCGCCCGCCGCAGTCTTTCACGATGGCGTGCCCGTCACCTCGGAAGACGTGCGCTTTACGTTCGAGCAACTGTTATTGAAATACCATTCGCGCACGCGCAGTTCGATTGGCGACAACTTGCGCCGGATAGAGACGCCCGACCCGCACACCGTCGTCTTCGAGTTCGACCGACCCTACGCCGCTTTCCTGCAACTCGTGGATGTGACGAACGCGCCCGTCATGCCCAAGCATTTATACGAAGGCACTGACCCGCTCACGAATCCGCACAACACGAAGCCCGTCGGCACGGGGCCGTTCAAGTTTCAGGAGTGGCTGAAAGGGGATCACCTCACGCTCGCGCGTAACGAGCGGTATTACAAACAGGGCAAACCGTATCTGGATCGCATCGTCTATAAAGTCATCCCGAGCGGCGCGCTGGCGACCATCGCGTTCGAGCGGGGGGAGATAGATTATCTATTAGGCGCGTCGCCGCTCGACTTGGCGCGGCTGAAGAACATGCCCGGCGTGGTCGTCACTGACAAAGGCCGCGAAGGGTATGCGAGCGTCGAGACGCTCGTCCCGAACCTTACCCGCGCGCCGCTGTCCGACCTGCGTGTCCGGCGCGCGCTGGCGCACGCGATTGATAAAGACTTTCTCGTCGCTAAACTTTTATTCGGGCAAGGCATCGCCGCCACCGGGCCGGTGTCGCATGGTCTCGGCTGGGCGTACAACCCGAACGTGGACAGGTACGAACATAACGTCGCGCGCGCCAACCAGATGCTCGACGAAGCTGGCTACGGGCGGGGCGCTGACGGCGTGCGGTTTCATCTGAAGTTCGTCCACGCGGCCTCTTACGCAAAGGTGGCTGAGGCGTTGCGTGATCAGTTGCGCACAGCGGGCATCGCGGTTGACCTCCAACAGATGGAGTTTGCGGCGGCGGTTGACACCGTCTACGTCAAGAAGGATTTCGATCTGGGCTTTGCCTCGTTCGAGAACGGCCCTGACCCGGACATCGGCGTCAAACGCACGCTCGTCTCTTCAAACATCGGGCCGATCCCTTTCTCCAACGGCGCGGGTTATCGCAACGCGCGCGTGGACGAACTGTTCACGCGCGCGGCGTCCGAGTTGGACAGGCAAAAGCGCATTGCCTATTACTTCGAGGCGCAGGACATCGCCGTCCGCGACCTGCCCTACTTCTGGCTGTATGAGTCGAACTCCGGCGCGGCTTACCGGGCCGGATTGCAGGGGATGTACGCGTGGAGCGCGAAGTCGAACGCCTACTTCGCGCAGGATGCATGGTGGACTGACGGCGGACGTTCGCCTCTGACTGCCGCAGGCACGCCCAAGCGCCGGCAGTTCTACTTCCTGCTCGGGTCTCTCTTGCTCGCTGCAATCGTTACAATATTATTTCAGTACCGGAGAAGGAGAAGGGTATAGGGCTTTCTGCAATTCTGGTGATATGGGATGAGACCTTACAGTTAAACTCCACCGCCTGTCATCCTCTATCAAAGCAAGAAAACGGCAGGCTATAAAGGCATCCTAGCAAGACAGAGCAGTTATTTGTCCGTTCACCTTCCACATACCTCAGAACTCAAAATCAATTGAGAAGCGAACTTGTCGCGGAGACGAAAACGCTGTCGGAGTGCCAATCGTTGCGAGCGGCGCACCACCTGATCCGTAAAACGGATTGACCGCAGCGACGTTCGGATGATTAAACAGGTTGAAGCTTTCGACTACCAGATCAAGCCGTCGTTTCTCCCCGAACGGAAAATACTTCAGCGCGCGCAGGTCAAAGTTAATGAAGCGCGACGTGCTAAGCGAATTGCGAGCAAAACCGCGCGGGCGAGAGACAAGTGGGAAAGCACGGCCCCGCTCTTCATCTGCTCCCGTCAGCGCATTGACGGGCCGCCCACTACTCAGCGTGACGATGGGCGCGACTTCGATGTGACCCAAGACCGCGCTTAGTAAGTTATCTTTTTCCTTGCCCCCGCTCTTATCCTCTTCATCATCTCCGAAGGGCAGATCAAACAGCGCACTCAAAACGAACCGCTGCCGCACGTCTTGACGAGATAGTGCGCGCTCCGCCCGCAGGTCGTAAGGGTTCGCGGGCTGCTCGTCAAAGTCGGATGCGTCGTCAATCGTTTTTGAAAAAGTGTAAGAGGCCAGCAATTCAAACTCATTACTGAGGCGCTTGTTGAGCGCTAGCGTCAGGCCATGATAGGTCGAACTGGCAGAGTCTTCGAGTTGATAGATTGCGTCGAAACGCGGATCAATGCGCCCCGGCCCAAAGACAGGACGGCCAAGCTGTTGCGGCGCGGGCGATGAGACGCCGAGCGCAGCAGCGTTAGCCGGAGTTAATGCGACCGGAGGCAGCAAGTTGACGTTACGGGTGCGCGGTAGGTGAACGCCGCGCGTAAAGAGATAGTCGGCCCGCAGCGTTACGTCGGAAGATAGAAGCCTTTCGATGCCGACATTAGCTTGTGTGCTATACGGAGTCTCGAAGCGCGGATCAACACGGAAGATTGATGGTGCGATTCCGGCAACAGGAGTGAGCACACGTCCGCCGCCTGTGGCCGTGAACACTACGGCAGCTTGATCGTCGAGTGCGACCTGCTCGAAGGCGCGCACGCCGTCCTTCTGAATCGCGCGGTTGAGGAAAGCAAGCGGTAGCCGGTCATAGTAGAGGCCGAAGCCCGCTCGCACGACCCACTCATTTGACGGAGACCAGGCGAGACCCAAGCGCGGGCTGAAGTTGTTTTTATCTGTTCGGAAACGTTGGGGAAGTTGCTCCACGTCGTAGCGTGCGCCGAGATTGAGTGTCAGTTGCGGCGTTACACGCAACTGGTTTTGCAAAAAACCGCCGAAGCTAGAGACCCCGAAGCGCGTGCGCGACTCTCCGAACGATTGACGCCAGAACGCGGGGCGACCGGCGACGAAATCGTCTAACGTGCGAAACATGTAGAGTCCGCCGAAGCCGTCGCGGGCATCATCGTCGAGCGAAACATGATTGACCGTGACGCCGGCTTTCCACTCACTACGGGAGCGTGACAGTGAGACGTTATCTACAAACTGCTGCCGGGTCTCGCGCCGTGATGTATCTGCATCGAATGGGCGACCGAAGCGTGCGAGGCCCGCGATCTCAACGCCCGGCCCTGTCATATCGCCCGCCCGTGTGATGGTGCGTCGGCTACTCACTTGAAAGCGCAGGTCGTTGACGAGCCGGGGCGACAGGACGGAGATGGCCGAGCCGGTGAATTGATAATCTTTCGTGTAGGCGCTGCCGCGCGCCGTCGGATCAGTTAATGAGTCCGAGTTGAAAGCATCAGCGCGGTCGCGCACGTTCGTAAAGGCGAAACGAAAGCTCAGCGTGTTACGCGAACCGGCGAGGTATGTGAGCTTGCCCGTAGCCTCCGTCTCATCTAGCCCTATTGGGAAACGACGCCCGGTGAGCAAGCGCACGGAAAGGCGCGGTGCGAAGCCTGACGCCAGAACAGAGTTAATGCGCGTTCGTGCAGAGCGGTTGATTTCCGCCTCATCTTCGGCTGTCAGATGCTCTTGTTCCAGCGCAACGTAAAAGAAGGCGCGATCACGTTTGAGAGGGCCGCCGAGCGCACCGCCCGGTTGATAGCGGCGGAAGCGCAGACGGTTTGTCCTTGAGGGATCGGAGAATGGGCCGCGCGCATTGAATCGCTCGTTCTGTAAAAAAGTGAATGCGTCGCCGTGCCACTCATTTTCGCCGGTCTTCGTGACGACGTTGATCGCGCCGCCCGCCGCACCGCCGAACTCCGCTGAGAGGCCGTTGTTGACTATCTGAAATTCGCGGATGATTTCGGGCGAGAGGGCGACGCGGGCCGCGCCGGTCGTTTCGTCCGTGTTATCGAGGCCGTCAATCGAGATCGAGTTACTACGCGGGCGCAGGCCCCCAAAGGTAAAGCCGCTGTCGGCTAGTGGTGCGCCGGAGGATGAGCCGTTGCCGCCTGTTGTTTGCGTGTTAGAGGGCGCAACACCCGGAGCCAGCAATGTAAACTCAAGATAGTTGCGACTGTTGACCGGAAGCTCTTCTATTCGCTCAGGGTCAATAGAAGTGGTAGAGGCGGTCTGTGAAGTATCGAGGGCCGGAGGGCGGTCTGACACCGTAATCTCGGCATTCACACCAGCAGGGCTTAGCGTTATGTCGAGTGTCGTTGTGCTGCCGACAGCGACCGTCACTTGCGGATTCACATACGGCGCGAAGCCCGCACTTTCGGCGCGCACTTCGTATATCCCAACGGGTAGCACGCTAATGCGATAACTGCCGTCCGCCTCGCTCGTCGCTTGTCTTGTTTGATTGGTTGTGCGTTCCCGCAAGATGATTGCCGCACCGGGTATCACCTGTCCTGCCGCATCACGGACTGAGCTGCTAATCGCTCCTGTCGAAGCTGAATTTTGCCCGTAGATAGAGACTATGGAAGACAAGCACACTAAAACGAAGCACAGGAAGTTTCTGAGAATCACTATTAATACCCTGAGATAGAAATGTTAATGGGGAGATAATCAAGCAGTTGTATTGTAGGACAAGAATATAGGCTTGAACTACTGCTACATACAATCAAGGTTCCCCTTATGAGCCACAGCTACATGGCATAAGCAACGGCACAGTAGTATTCAACTATCTTGTTCCCGCGTATCCTCAGTAAAAGCACGGCAGAGCTAAATTCAACGTCAGGCGGGCTTGTCGATGTGTGCGCCGCGAGCTTTGGGATCGAGCGCATGGTTGAGGGCGTCGCCGACCGCGTTGAGCGCGAGCACGAGCAGAGAGACGGCCAGCGCCGGGAAGAAGATGACCCACCATGCGTCGCGGATGAAGTGCTCGCCGTTGTGCAGCATGTAGCCCCAACTGATGTTTCGGCTGTCGCCGAGACCGAGAAACTCCAAGCCCGCTTCGACAAGTATCACCCCGCCGATCATCAACACGACGTTGGTGATGATGAGCGGGAGCACATTGGGCAGGATCGTGTGCAACAGTATGCGCGCGGGACTCGCGCCCATGGCGCGTGCGGCTTCGACGTAGCTCTGCTCCTTAATAGATAGGACTTCCGCCCGGACGAGCCGCGCCGTGAACGGCCAGTAAGTGACGCTCAGCACGACAATCAGTGTGGAGAAAGTCGAGCCGAAGAGCGCGGCGACGACGAGCGCGAGAAAGAATCGCGGCGGGATGAGGAAAAGCTCCGTGAGCCGCATCAGCAGATCGTCGATGCGGCCGCCCGCGTACCCGGCAGTCGCGCCGACCAGCACGCCGATGAGACCGCTCAGCAGGGCGACGGTGACGCCTATCGTGATGGAAACTCTGGCTCCGTGCACAACTCCGCTGAACACGTCGCGACCGAGATCGTCCGTGCCAAACAGGAATTCCGTCGAGGGCGGGCGCAAGCTTGCTTCGGAATTTTTCTGCGGGTCGCGCGTTGCGATCTGTCCGGCAAAGACGGCCGCGCAGAGAAAGCACGCTAAGAGGGCGACGCCGGCCAGCGCCGTCCGGTTGCGCTTGAAGCTGCGCCAAATGTCGCCACCTTCAGGCGCGCGTGCGTTTGTCTCTGCTTGGTTCATCTGCGCGTGCGACCGTAACTGATGCGCGGATCGAGCGCGGCATAGCTCAGGTCGGTAACGAAGTTCACCACCACGACGCTCATCGAGATCATGAGGAACAGACCCATCAAGACCGGATAATCACGCATGGCGAGCGCGTCGAGCATCAGCCGGCCGAGGCCCGGCCACGCGAACACCGTCTCGACCAGCACCGCCCCGCTCAACAGCATCCCGAAGTCATTGCCCACAACCGTCACAATCGGCAGCAGCGCGTTTCGCAGCGCGTGCCCGTAGAGCACACGCCCTTCGGCTAAACCTTTGGCGCGGGCCGCCGTGATGAAGTTCTCGCCGAGTACGCCGAGCATCGCGGTGCGCGTCAGGCGCATGATCTGTGCGAGATAGACGATGGCGAGCGTTGCGACCGGCAGGGCGAGATGCCAGAGCACGTCGAGCCAGTAAGCCGCGCCGGTCAACACCTGCTGCGACGAAGACATGTTTTGCGCCGGGAAGAGTCCGAGCCGCAGCGCAAAGACGATGAGCAGCAGATGCCCGATGGAGAAGGAAGGCACGGAGTGGCCCAACAAAGCGAAGGCGTTGAGCGCGCGATCTATGAAAGAGTTTTCCCGGCGCGCGGCCTCAACACCCATCACCACACCGGCGACTGACGAGAGCGACACGGCACTCAACATCAGCAAGAGCGTCGCCGGAATGCGCGCCGTGATGACGGCGATGACCGGCTGTTGATAGCCGAGCGAATAGCCGAAGTCGCCGCGCAGCACGCTCGTCAGGTAAATCCAGAGTTGCGTGGTGAGCGGGCGGTCGAGACCGAACTTGGCGCGGATGAACGCGAAGTATTTTTCGTCGCCGCTTTGCCCGGCGAGGAGATGCACAGGATCACCCGGCGCGAGATGAATCAACAGGAAGTTGATGATGACGAGCGCGAGGATCAAGAGCGCCGACTGTAGGGCACGCTTGATGAGCAGGCGACCGGATAAGCGTGAGATCAACCGTCGCCGCAATCTCATGGTGTCTCTTGCTGACTCAGGTTCTCGACGAGCGATTCTATGCGTCCGACGGCCAACTGCACCGCAGCCCGCACCGGCGCGCTCAGTTCAGCGCCCAACTCATCGAAGCCCGCCGGCTGGCAACCAACGATGAATACTTGCGGCGGCAACACGCCCAACGCTTTGGCCAGCATTAAGACTTTTGATGGCTCCGTGTAATGCGCGTCGGCCAACGAAGCGTGGAGCGCGGTGGGATCGATAAGAGCGGGATCAGCAATGTCAGGCTCGATGACGTAGATCGTGCCCGGCGCACCGCCCCGCTCGATGGCGTCCGCGACGATGAGCACGTCATAGCCGTCCATCAACTCCTGCACGAGCGGGATGCCGGCGATGCCACCCTCGAATACTGTTACATCATCGGGGAGCTTATCGCTTCGACTGAGCACTTGCGCGACCTCGACGCCGAAGCCGTCATCACCGCGCAAGACGTTGCCGACACCGGCGATTAAGATTCTCACATTTTAAGTTATGAGCGGCATCTGAAATTCCACGCCGCGCCCAACACTCTCGCTCCGTTTGGCCTGATACAAATACTTCATGTGACTGGTTTCAGATCAATGCTTACGAACTTCGTTGGGAGCCAAGTCAACAGCACCACCCGTAGAGGCGTAGGCTTGATGCTGCACTATGGCCCTGTTTCCGCCGCGACATTGATTTGAAACCCCTCGCACCTGGACGCCGCCTCTCGCAAGTAATGGCCCCTGAGCCCGCAGGCCGTAGACCCAGCGCCCCTTGTCACTCTCAGTACGAGGTCTGCTGGCAAACAGACAGCCTAAAGCTCTCTGCCGGGGCGGCCGCGATCCCGCCCTTGCTCCGCCACCAATTTAGTGACGTGTTGGTCTGATGTCAAAACATCTCTCTAGCTTTTGACGCCGTGCATCCGCCACAAGCTGTGTGTGCCGCTGGCCGGCGAGATTAGTCGCGCCTCGATTTCTCTGACGATTGCTCGTTTGCATTCGGGTGGCTGCTTCATATAAGCGACGAAGCTATCGCAGGTGCGATCCGAGTAGAAGCGGTTGTGCAAATTAGCGGAAGCATTATGCGCGGCGCTGGCCCGGTAATGACAGGAGGGGCAGGCGTATAACTGCCCGGCGGGATCAAAGGTAATGGCGACGTGCCCGTCTTTACCTTTACCGCCGACCGTATAACGACGGCCAAGTGCGCCGCAACGCGAGCACACCTGTGCGGTGCCATAAGGGATAATTTCAAAGACCATCAGCCCGAGATCGGCGGCGACCTGTTTGAGGTGCTTGACTAGCCGGGCGCGGTTGAATGCAACAAGCATTTTGTTAACTCCCCGTGCCCGCTCCGCTTTCGGTATGAGGTCGTCCATCTTTTCGAGCAGCAAGATATCGGCTTTCGGGTATGGCTGGTTGGTCTTCGGATCAATGTCGCCTGCGACATTAAACG
>JANMAD010000280.1:0-6044 GCA_031359515.1 Acidobacteriota bacterium
GCAGGTTTTTAGCATTTGACTGGGATAAGACGAATGCACAGTTTAACTGGGGCGGCAGAGTGCCGGTGCAAGTTAACTGTCCCGCGAAAGACGCCGAAGCGTGCGCGTATGCAAAGGAGATTGCAGTCTTGTTACGCGACGCGGGACTGCAACTCAAATACGATGGCGTTGTGCTTGATGAGGAATTCCCGCCTGAGTTGACAGGAATTAGGATCGTCGCCCGTTGGTTTACCCAAAGTCCGCCGACTTTCGCAATGGCAGATGCATTTAAGGCTATCGGTGTATCAGTAGAGCGAAGGACTAACAAGTTTAGTGAGGCCGCGCCAATGCTTGTTCTCGTCGGAAAGAGGCAGTAAGAGGCAGTGTCCGACTTTTTGTGCAAAGCCCTTACTTCGAGTTTTACCAATTTAAGCGGCTAATGGTAGCTGAGAATCGGCTGTCTCTTTAGCTTCTGCGATTTTACGATACTTTCTTGGCGTGACACCTTTCAGTGCAAGTGCCACAAAATTAGCCGCATGGATGTCCAAGTGATTCGCCAATCTGCCTGCCGAGCCCACCGCTTTGCGATCCCACGGGCCCATCGGCAGCGCTTCACACGCGGCCGCGATGGCCTTCAGCAGCGAGCCAGACAGAAGTGCCAAACTGATGCGTCGCTCCACCGCTTGCTCCGTCCAGGCGCGCGGCATCTCCATTGCACACGTCCCTTGAGCGACATAGAAGTTGGTCTCCACAGGCCACCGATGCCGATACGCTTGTCTGATCTCAGCGGTCGTCAACTCGCGGGCGGTCGTGCCAATCAACAAGGGTTGCTTGAAGGCCGGGTCATCAACTCGCACGACCTCAATCGTCGTCTCGTGGGCCGACCGAAAGTGCAGATTCCGCCACCGTCTGATTCTCACCGCGCGCTCCTCAACCTGAATCATCATCTCTTCATCGGGGCGTCCTTCCGGTCGCTTCGCACCGGGATGCAGCACGGGCCCGTGCAGCCGCGGGCGACCACGCGTTGCGCAACGTCTTGGTTTGGGTGCACGCCGCAAGCTGACGTTCTTACGCAACCGCCCCACCAGCGCCTCCCGCTCAGTTGCGGCCCTGAACTGTTCAACCGGCGCAATCCCCGCATCAACGCTAAACAGCCGCAGCTCAGGGCTTGCTGGCAAGTCAGCAAAGATTTTGGCGACGGCCGCCGCGCAGGTCGTGCCAAAGCGGGTGCGCCGCACCAGACCGACCCGGACGCCGCGCACGAAGACTACGGTAGTGAGAGCAGCGACGATGTTGGCCGACACGGCACGCCCGGCACGATGGCAGTAGCCTTTGCCCAGCAATGCACACTTCTGCTTGTTGGCTCGCAGTCGCGCAATGGTCGAGGAGTCGATGGCGTGGACACTCCGCCTTGCGCTTCCCAACCGCACCGGCTCAACTGGCAAGCACTCCATGCACCAGCAAAGCGCGCGATCAAACAGTGCATCCAAAGAGAGGTGGCCGCGCTCCATAGCACGATGGGCGCGATGCCAGCCCCAGCGCAGATGCACGACGTAGGGCAGCGCCGCGCGTGCGAGGCTTCCCTGGTGATGGACGAGTTGCCCGGTGAACATAGTAATCAGCACGATGCCGATAAAGTAAGCGGTGCTGGCAGGCAGACCGCCAATCAGGTTGTTAATGGCACTAGCCGCCAAGTACACTGGCTGCGCAGTCAGGTGGAGCGCTGTATTGTTTGGCCTAGACATCCAACAAGCATCGCAAAACCTGGCTGCTTTTTGCTACTCATTTGGTAAAACTCGAACTTACTTTATGTGCAGAAAAGACTTTATGTGCAAAGCTTCTCGGAGCAACTTCTCAACTTCGCGCGCGTCCGCTTCGGCCGTCTTCAACTTCGGCAAGGAAGTGTAAGCGTTGTTGCCGATCACCAGCGCGTAGTAACGACCCGCATTTGCAACGGGCGCAGCGCCGGTCGTCAGTCCGCGCCCTTGCATGCGGGCCGCCGACGGCCATAGCACCGCCGCCAACAGGAGGGAGAGGACGAATAATGCGAGCAGAGTTTTCTTTTTCATAACGGCCTCTGACGGGTGGCCCGTCAGTGTAAGCCCGCGCCGTTTAGGGTGGCAATATCCGATCCAGTGACTTCAACAGGTCGGCTCCGCGTAAGGTCGGCTGCCCTTTCTTGTGTTGATTGAGCGAGACGACTTTGCCTTCGGGGTCGATCAGCAGTGTCGTGGGGAAGAGGTGGATGCGGTAACGCATTTCCAAGTCCTTGATGCTGTCGCGCGTCGCCTGCGGCCAGGTGACCTTGCTCCGATTGAGCCAATCCTTCACCGGCGCGGGGTCTTCGTCGTTGTCGAGACCGAGTATCTCGAACCCACGCGCTTGAAAACGCGAGTAGGCGGCCTTCTGATACGGCAACTCGCGGCGGCATGGACCGCACCACGCCGCCCAGAAATCCATCAGCACATACTTGCCGCGAAACTCCGAGAGCTTGCGTTTCTTGCCGTTGAAATCCGTGAAGTTGAAGTCCGGCACTTCGTTGCCGACGCGCAACTCGACGCGCTTGTAATCGGCCGCCGGATGCTCGCGCATGCTGATCACGTTCTTGTCTAAATCAACGCGCTTGGTCGAGACGTAATGAGTGCCGACGTGGAAGACGACCGTCTCCTCTTGCGCTTCGGCCGCTTCGGGCGAGAAGCGATCCATGTCGATCTCGCCGTCGCCGTCGCCGTCCACGCCGAGCGGCCCCACCGTCACGGCGACCTTTTTCGCCGCTGCGCTGTAGCCGTACTGCACCAGCGTCTTGTGCCCGGCGATGTCAACGTAGCCGCGCGCGAACGCGGCCTTCGACTGCATTACCACGCGCTCGCCTTCTTGCAGCTCGTCCCATTGCACGCCTTTGAAAAACTGCACCACCGTCGGATAGCTCTGGAACAACGCGCTCTTCATCGGCACTTTGAGTTTGGCCTGCAAGATATAAGGGTTGTCCGCTTCAGCGCGCTCAAGCGGAAAACGCTCACCGGCGTCCAGCGTGTTGTTGAGATCGAGATCGGCGTAGAGGTACGGCAGTTCGTCCTCCGGCTCGACCAGCACCGCTAGGATCGAAGACTTGTCGGCCGGCGCGTGATAGAGCCGACCGGCGGTGACGTGCGCGTCCGCTTCAGGCGGCGCGGCGAACTTTATCTTGGCCGGATCGCGTAGCGGCTTGAACACGATCTGATCCATGTCCTCCGTGTCCGCCACCAGCTCAGGCTCGAGTTTGCCCATGTATTCGCCATCGCCGGCCGCGCGCACGGGCCGCGTCCACAGATAACCGCATACTAGTGCGGCGCAAGCGAAGGCGAGCGCGAGCAAGTAAGGGCCGCGCAAGTTGCGGCGGTCTTGGTAAGGCATAAGAGGGATTTCCTTTCGGTGAAGTTTAAGGGCGCAGTTGCGCTGGTGCCAAAAGTTTGCGCGGCGACTTCTGCGGCGCAGTGACGATAGGCGGGGCAGTCAGCGCCTCGACGTTGACGAAGAAGCGGTACGTGCCCGTTTGCTGCACGCCGAGTAGGAACTGTATGTCAATCGTGTTGCCGGGTAGGAGCGGTTGCGCGAGCGTGATCGTGCCGACCGACAAGCTTGTGTTCAAGCCGCCGCCCTGAAATTGGGTGGGTGGCTCTTCGCGCGTCAAGCCTGTCACGCTCAACGTGCCGCCGCCGGCCTTCGTCACAGTGATGTCAGACGAATTCAGGACGCGCAGATCGGCCGTGCCCGCAGGCACGCCCGTGCCGCCGATGAGTGTGGTGATGTCCACGACGCGGAAGCGCAGGCGCGTCACCGGCTGTAGCGTGTTGTTCGTGAACCGGCGGCGCAGCGAGAGTGTGCCGAAGGTCGAGAAGTTGGCCGGGTTCGGAGTCGTGTCGCGCACGCGGGCGCAGGCGAGCGCGGCGTCGGTGCAACTTGCGGGGCTGGCCGGATCGATGTACGAAGCCTTGAGTTGCGCGTTGCGTTGTATAGGGCTGGACAAGTTCTCCGGGCCGGGTGCGCCGAGTACCGCACTGAAGTCCGGCACCAGACTGACGAGCGCGAAGTCGTTTTGATTGTCCCCTGTGTCCTGCGGCAGACCTGTGCTCATCCGGCGCACATGAAAATAGCTTGTGCCGCCCGAACTGACGGGGCGCGTCGTGAGACCGTTCTCGCGGTAGAGGAACGGCACGTTGCTGAAGCCGATGGCATCAAGCCGGTGCGCGAGATCGAAGGTGGCCGGGTTGGCTGTGTTGAAGAGCGCGACGCCCGATGTAATGGGGATGTCAAGCGTGTAAGTCGCATCGCCGGTCGCGGTCGTGCCGTTGCCGGCCGGGTAAGCGGCGAGCGAATAGCCGCCCGAGTTGACGCCGAGATAATGTCCGCGCGCCGGAATGATCGTCCCCGTGGGGACGACGAAGCGCGGCACGCCATCAGCGGCCACGAGCGCCCAACCCGCCGAGCCGTCGCTGGTCGTGACCGTGAGCGGCGCGTCCGTGTTGTTGCACAACTCGATGTACTCGTCGAGGTCTGCGTTCGGTGCGGTGCTATCCACGCCGAAGCGAAACTCACTGATGAGCATGTTGCTCACAGGCGGGCAGCCGGTGCCGGAGGCGGTCAGCGTGAAACTCGCGCAACTCTGGTTGGTGTTTACCTGATAGACGACCACCTGAAAGTCAGAAGTGGCCGGCACATTGAACGAGTAGGAGCGGGTCGGGTTGGGACTCGCGCCGATGTCGGCGAGGTAGTTCATGCTGATATTGCCGGGATTGTAGCCGGCGTAGGCCGCGCTGAAGAGGCCGGACGCGCCCGTGCAAGAGCCAGCGTTAAGCGTGACGGTGATGCAGGCGGGCGCGTTGTTATTGTTGACGAAGCTATAAATTTTCGCGTTGCGCTGATTCGTATCGGCCACGCCGGGGAAGGTCTTCGCGCTGGCGCAACTGCTGGCGACGCCGTTCTGCGTAAGGCGGCCCATCTGGGGCAGCGCACCCGTCGTGGTGGAGTCGTTAATAGTGGACGAGCCGGTGCATGATTGCGCGCGGCCGGGCGACAGAGCGCCGGCCAGTAGGAACAGGGTCAGGGCAAGGGCTGCGCCGGCTGCACGTGCCCTGTGGACGAGGGTTGTCATGGCTTAATTCTCCGAAGTTGAAATGGTCTCGTGCGGATTGGCCTAGGAGGGTTCAGACGAACATCCGTTCAGCGGCAGCTAAACCCTCCACTAATGGGCGCATACTACCATCGTGCAGGGCAACGACGAAAGGGCATGCGCGCCGTTGCCCTAGATGGCTTTAAGCCTGGGCGCTATTAGTCTCCCTTCTATCGCTTGCCTATTCTACACCGTCACGGCTTCGCGGTACTCGCCCCAGACGCGGCGTAGGCGGTGGCTGATCTCGCCGACGGTCGCGTGCGTCTCGACTGCCGTGAGGATGCGTGGCAGTAGATTATCCGTGCCCCGCGCGGCTGTTTCGATGGCCGCGAGGGCGGCTTCTGTCTGCGCGTTGTCGCGGCGTTGGCGTAGCGACCGGACACGTTCGATCTGGTTCTGTTCGACGACCGGATCGATGCGCAGCAAGGACGGCGTGGCTTCCTCTGCGACTTGAAAGCGGTTGACGCCGACGACCACCGCATCTTTGCTTTCGACGGCCCGCTGGTAGTTGTAAGCCGCCTCCTGTATTTCGCGTTGCACGTAGCCAGTCTCAATCGCGCGGAGCATGCCGCCCATGGCATCGATCTTTTCGATGTAAGCAATGGAGCGGGCTTCTAATTCATTGGTCAGCTGTTCGATGGCGTATGAACCGGCGAGCGGGTCAACCGTGTCGGCGACGCCCGACTCATGTGCGATGACCTGTTGCGTGCGCAAGGCGACGCGCGCGGCCGCTTCGCTCGGCAACGCGAGCGCTTCGTCCATCGCGTTCGTGTGCAGCGACTGTGTGCCGCCAAGCACGGCCGCGAGCGCTTGAATCGTCGTGCGCGCGACGTTGACTTCGGGTTGCTGCGCGGTGAGCGTCGAACCGGCGGTCTGCGTGTGGAAGCGGAGCATGAGCGAGCGCGGATCGCGCGCC
>JANMAD010000285.1:0-2353 GCA_031359515.1 Acidobacteriota bacterium
CTTTCCCGAGGTTGGCTAACGGGAGTCGAACCCGCACACTCCGCATGCACAGTGCGGCGCTCTGCCAGTTGAGCTTTATAGCCAACATAAAACCGAGAAGCGGTGCGTGCGGGATTCGAACCCGCGATCTCTGCCTTGACAAGGCAGCGTCTTGAGCCGGACTAAACGAACGCACCGAGAATTTTTGCGACAGCCCGTAAGAGACTCGAACTCTTGTTTCCGGCTTGAAAGACCAGCGTCCTGACCTTTGGACGAACGGGCCATGAGTTTATGCGAGAGGAGAGATTCGAACTCTCACGCTCTGTTAAATGAGCCGCGCAGGTTTGAGCTGCGTGCGTCTGCCTATGTTCCGCCACTCTCGCGCGTGATGCCGACGGCGGGAGTTGAACCCGCAAGGAGTCTGAAATGCTCCGCATGCGCCTCGGGCATGTGTGTCTGCCTGTTCCACCACGTCGGCTGAAAAAACTTGGAACGGGGGACGGGAGTTGAACCCGCATCAACCAGTTTCTGAAACTGGCGTGTCCGCCATTTGCACCACCCCCGCATGAAAATTGCAAGATGCCGACGGAGAGATTCGAACTCTCAACATTTCGCTTTTAAGGCGAACGCCTCTGCCGGTTGGGCCACATCGGCCTTTACTTGAATGAACCCGGCACGATTCGAACGTGCGCCCTCGACCTTCGCAGAGTCGCGCTCTTAGTTCCGCTGAGCTACGGGTTCGTATAGACGGAGACGACAGGAGTCGAACCTGCAAGGGCCGTTTCGTGGCCCGACGATTTAGCAAACCGCTGCCCTACCAGTTAGGCGACGCCTCCAAAGTGTGTACAGGTTGACGGAAGGTAGAGGAATCGAACCCCTATAGGCATTGATGCCCGACAGTTTTCAAGACTGTTGCCGTAACCAACCTCGGCGTACCTTCCAAAAGTTCATGCGCTAAAAGTTTGGCAGGGGCGGCACGATTTGAACGCGCATTGTCTGCACATGAGACGCGGGTCTGGAATCCGCTGCATTGCCGGTTATGCTACGCCCCCTTAGTTGTTGCTGCATGCATACGGTAGGATTTGCACCTACGAAGTCCATAACGGACATCTGATTTACAGTCAGACGCTTTTGCTGCTCGGCCACGTATGCGCAAAATTTCTGTTATGATAAAAAACGACGAGGACAGGCGATGGCGTGAACCGGACACACTTCGGCGCACACTTCTCCTAAGGGTGGCGCAGACTGCTGGACTCTCGCAAAGCACACAGTCGCCCACCCGCGAAGGCATCCCTGCCCTCGTCATTTCACACAAGACACTTCAGTTATCAAACAACAAACAAAGAGCGGGCTTTACAGTTTCTCAGGGAAACCGGCCCGCTCCTGCAATTCACTAGTTTTTACTGGGAATTTTGGGAGCGGGAGCCGCTCCCGCTAACTTACAGATGCAATTGACGCTGATCGGAAATCAAACCGAGTGCCGTCGCTTCGAGTCTATTGCCGAGTACGCCAAACGCCGATGATAGGCTGACGGAACTCGGGCAATAACCGCGCGTATGCAGTCCGGCTAACTGCACGAGCGACCATATAGTCGCCGCGCCGTTGCCGCGCATCGCCTGTCGTTTTGTCCGGTTCGTCATCATTGCAATTTCACTCTCGTCTCACGCGCGCTTTCATTCACCGAGCAGCGCGAGTCGTTTCTTATAAGCTCATTCCGTTTTTCTGTCAACAAACTATTTCGTGCATGCTTGATCGCAATCACGATCATGTTGTGCGTTGCATTAGTTGCTCAAGCACACAACTCGCGTTGTCCGGCGCGACAACCGTCAACCGAAGTAAGAACGCACACACACAAATTTTGTTGCAGGAAAATTTTCGATCACTCGAACAATTTCAATCCGCGTGCGCGCGTCGCCGCCAGCTTCATTAGAAATTCATCGCGGCTGATCTCTCGTGCGCCGAGTGCTGTCATGTGCGGCGTCAGCACTTGGATGTCGAGCCAGTCCAAGCCGCGCGTTTGCAGATGCGCGATGAGGTAGAGCAGCGCGAGCTTCGATGCGTTCGGGCGCAGATGAAACATGCTCTCGCCCGCGAACGCACCGCCCGCATCAACACCGTAGAGACCGCCGACCAACTCGTCGCCCGCCCATGCCTCGACGCTGTGCGCGTGCCCCGCCGCATGCAGTTCGCAGTAGGCGCGCAGCATCTGCGGCGTGATCCAGGTGCCCTGCTCGCCCGCGCGCGTGATGCGTGCGCAGCAGTTGATGACGGCGCGGAAGTTTTGATCAATGGTGAAATGGAACGACGCGCGGTGTTGTTCGCGTTGCAGGCTGCGCGGCACGTGCAGGTCTTTGAACTCAAGGATGGCGCGCTC
>JANMAD010000342.1:0-11495 GCA_031359515.1 Acidobacteriota bacterium
AATTGTCCTCATCCTCGGCGGGCGCGGCAAGCACGCGCCCTACGCGCCGCTCGCGCCGCTCATTGAGCGACAAGCACGCGCGCTCGTCCTTGTGGGTGAGGATGCGGATCGGATTGAGCAGGAGTTGAAAGCCTTTGCGCCTGTTGAGCGCGCAAACGACATGCAGGCTGCTGTCCGCCGCGCGGCGACGCTAGCGCAAACGGGCGACACGGTTTTGCTTGCGCCCGCGTGCGCGAGTTTCGATATGTTCGACGGCTTCGAGCATCGCGGCCGTGTGTTCAAGGAAGCAGTGAGAGAAATGATGAATGATGAACGCGGAATGATGAATGAAAGACAGCAAGCGTCGGCCTGTTAATTCATCATTCATCATTCCGCGCTCATCATTACCTTTGTTATGGCAAGGAAGCTACAAGCTGACGAGTGGTTGTTTGCGACGGCGGTGGGGCTGGCGCTATTCGGCGTTGTGATGGTCTATAGCGCGAGCGCGCCGATTGCCGCGCGCGAGAATGGCACGCAGTACCACTATGTCTTTCGACAGGGCGCGGCGACGCTCATCGGCTTCGGCGCGCTGCTCGGCGGCATGCGTTTGGATTACGGCTGGCTGCGGCGGCGTGAAGTGACATACGGGCTGCTCGCGTTGTCGGTCGTGTTGCTCTTGAGCGTGTTTGCGTTCCCGCGCATCAATGGCGCGCATCGTTGGATCAGATTCGCGGGGCAGTCGTTTCAGCCGTCGGAGTTGGCGAAACTCTCGCTCGCGATCTTCGTCGCGCGTCTGCTTGAACGGCGCGCGGGCGAGGAGCAACTGTTCTGGCGCACGTTCGCGCCGTGCGTAATGGTGACGGGCGCGCTCGCGTTGCTGGTGGTGGTCGAGCCTGATCTGGGCACAGCGATGATGCTCGGCATAGTCGGCTTGACGATGCTGTTCACGGCGGGCGCGCGCGTGCGCCATCTGGGCATGATGCTTGCGCCCGCGCTCGTCGGCATGGTCGGGATGGTGGTGCTGTTCCCGTGGCGCATGCAGCGGTTCATGGCTTTTCTCGATCCGTGGGCGGACGCGCAAGGGAAGGGCTTTCAGGTGGTGCAGTCGCTGATGGCAGTCGGGTCGGGCGGCGTGCATGGGCTTGGCTTCGCGCAAGGGAAGCAGAAACTTTTCTTTCTGCCGTTCGCGCATTCGGATTTCATCTTCGCAGTGGTGGGCGAAGAGTTGGGCTTAATTGGCTCATTGATTTTGGTCGCTGCGTTCGGCCTGTTTCTATGGCGCGGCGTGTGCGCGGCGCGGCGTGCGCCGGATCGGTTTGGCATGTTGTTGGCTTTGGGCATCGTGACAGGGATCGTGGCGCAGGCGCTCTTTAATATCAGTGTCGTGCTGGCGCTCGTGCCGACGAAGGGCATCCCGCTGCCGTTCATCTCCTACGGCGGCACGTCCACCGTGTTCACGCTCTTTGCGGTCGGCGTGCTGCTGAACATCTCGCAGCAGGGCAGCGCGGCGAACGACGTGACGATGCTGCGCTACGCGGACGAGTCGGAGTTGCGCACGGCTATACGCCGCCGCGCGCCCGTCACGCAGGCGTGGCAACCGCAGGGGCGCGTTTGAGTTTGACAATGCGTGTGCTGATCGCGGCCGGCGGGACGGGCGGGCACATCTATCCGGCCATCGCGGTCGCTAATGAGATCGCGCGCCGCGATGCTGCCTCCGTCATACGCTTCGTCGGCACGGCGCGCGGTCTTGAGACACGGCTCGTACCGCAAGCTGGTTACGAATTATCGCTCATTGAAAGCGCGGGGCTGGTGAACATGAGTTTGCGCGAGCGCATGCGCGGGTTGTTGGTGCTGCCCAAAAGTTTTGGCGCAGCGCGCCGGCTGATCAGAGAGTTCCGACCTGACGCGGTGGTGGGCGCAGGCGGCTACGTGACGGGGCCGGTGCTGTTGGTTGCGGCTCTCAGTCGTGTGCCGACGCTGATCATGGAGTCGAACGCCGTGCCCGGTTTCACGAACCGGCGTTTGATCCGGTTCGTTGACGCGGCGGCGGCTTCGTTCGAGGCGACGCTGCCTTACTTCGGTCGCAAAGGCGTGGTCACAGGCAATCCCGTCCGGCGCGAGTTCTTTGACATCCCAGCGCAGCGGCGCGACCCGGCGCGTTTTTCGTTGCTCCTGTTCGGCGGTTCACAAGGCGCGCGAGCAATTAACGAAGCGATGACAGCCGCGCTGCCTTTGCTGGCAGCCGAGCGCGCGACGCTGCACATCACGCACCAGACGGGCAAGCTCGATTTTGCCAAAGTGCGCGCCGCTTACGAACAGACGGGTTGGCACGAAAGCGCAGACGTGCGCGAGTACATTGACGACATGGTAAGCGCCTTCGCCAAGGCCGATTTGATCATCTCGCGCGCGGGCGCGACGACGAGCGCGGAGTTGGCCGCAGCCGGGCGCACCGCCATCATGATCCCGCTGCCCGGTCAGTTGGAGCAGCAGCGCAACGCCGAAGTCTTAGCAGCAGCCGGCGCGGCGCGCATGATCTTGCAAACTGAATTGACGGCCGCGCGCCTCGCGCAAGAGATCAACGCGCTCATCGCCGCGCCCGCACAGTTGACGCAGATGGAGCAAGCCGTCCGCAAGTTCGCCCGCCGCGACGCCGCGGCCACGACGGTTGATTTGATTGAGAAGCTGTTAGCGATTAGCGATTAGCTGTTAGCCAAAACCAAAAGGCTAACAGCTAACAGCTAACAGCTAACAGCTAACAGCTAACAGCTAACAGCTAACAGCTACTAATGTTTCACCGCATACAACACGTGCATCTGGTGGGCGTCGGCGGCAGCGGCATGTCCGGGATAGCGGAGGTCTTATGCACGTTGGGCTTTCGCGTGTCGGGGTCGGATTTGAAGCGTTCGAGTGTGACGGCGCGGTTGGAGGAGTTGGGCATCGAGTTTCACGAAGGGCACAGGGCGGAGTTCGTGGGCGACGCGCAGGTGGTGGTTCGTTCGACGGCCGTGCGTGACGACAATCCGGAAGTTTTGGACGCGCGCGAGCGTTCGATTCCCGTGATCCCGCGCGCGGAGATGTTAGCGGAGTTGATGCGTTTGAAACGAGACACAGTCGCGGTCGCCGGCTCGCATGGCAAGACGACGACGACCTCGATGGTCGGCACGATCTTGGGCGGCGCGGGACTTGATCCTACGGTGGTAGTCGGCGGCGTGGTTGGCGCGTTCGGCTCGAACGCGCGGTTGGGCAAGAGTGATTTGATGGTGGTCGAAGCGGACGAAAGCGACAGATCGTTTCTGATGTTGACGCCGACGTTCGCGGTGGTGACGAACATAGATCGCGAGCACATGGATTACTACTCGGACATGGACGACATGCGCGATTGCTTCGCCAACTTCGTCAATAAAGTGCCGTTCTACGGCGCGGCCGTCCTGTGTCTCGACGATCCGCACGTGCAGGCCATTATCCCGCGCGTCAAACGTCGCCGCATTACTTACGGCTTGAGCGCGCAGGCCGACATCTCGGCGCACGGCTTGCGCTTCGACCGCCCGTTCGGCTCGACCTTCACGGTCTGGCAGGGGACTGATGTGCGCGGCGAGGTCACGCTGGGTGTGCCGGGCTTGCACAATATTTATAACGCGCTCGCCGCCATCGCCATCGGCTTCGAGTTGGGCGTGCCGTTCGACGTGATCGCGCAGTCGCTCGCTGGCTACACGGGCGTCAACCGGCGCTTTCAGTTCAAGGGCGAAGCGGCCGGGATTTTGATCGTGGATGATTACGGCCATCATCCGACGGAGGTGCGCGCGACGCTGGCGGCAGCAAAGATCGGCTCACAAGGGCGGCGCATGGTCGTGCTGTTCCAGCCGCATCGCTACACGCGCACGCGCGATCAGTTGGACGAGTTCGCGCGCTCGTTCAATAACGCCGACGTGCTGCTCGTGACGGACATCTACGCGGCCAGCGAAGAGCCGATTGCGGGCATCACCGCCGAAACTTTGACCGACGCGATCAAGAGCTACGGGCACAAGAATGCGTTCTACGTGGGCGCGCTCGATACAGCCGTTAAGGCGCTGCTCAGCGAAGCGCGCTCCGGCGACATGGTCGTCACGCTCGGCGCGGGCAACATCTCGCACGCCAGCGAGCAGTTGCTTGAATTGTTGCAGAAGAAGAACGGCAAATGAATCAATTGATTCATTTGCTCATTGGTTCGTTGAGTCAATGAAAAGATGAATCATCGATCAATGTTTATGACGACGCCCGACACGTTCGATTTGTCAGCACGTGATGAAATGGTCGCGGAGATCGCCGCGCGGGCGGGTGTGCGCGCCGAGCGTGGGCGACGCTTTGCCGAGTTGACGAGCTTGAAGGTAGGCGGCGCGATTGATTGGGTGTTGTCGCCGACGACGGAGACGCAGGCGGCTGCTGTGATCGCGGAACTTGAGCAAGCGGGTCTCGCGTGGCGCGTGCTGGGCGCGGGTAGCAATGTGTTGGCGGACGATGCGCCGCATCATTACGTAGTGGTGAGCATGCGTGATGTGAAGGGCGAAGTTGAGTTTGCCGGCGAGCGCGTGCGGGTGAGCGCGGGTTATTCGTTGCCGCGTCTGTGCGTGGAGGCGGCGCGGCGCGGGTTAGCAGGCATTGAAGGTTTGGGCGGGATTCCGGGCACGGTCGGCGGCGCGTTGTGGATGAACGCGGGCGCATTCGGCCACGAGATCGGCACGTTGGTCGAGACGGTGCGGGTGGCGCGCGGCGGCGTGATCGTCGAAGTGCCGGGCGCTGACGTGACGTGGGACTACCGGCACACGTCGTTTCGCGAGGGCGAGTTGTTGTTGGGCGCGACGTTGCATCTGCGACCGGGCGACTCGGCCGAGATCATCACGCGCATGGCCGAAGTGAAGCGCAAGCGCATGGACTCGCAGCCGCACGGCGCGCGTTCTGCCGGATGCTTCTTTAAGAATCCGCCGGGCACGGGGCTTAGCACCGGCAAGATGATCGACGAGTTAGGCATGAAGGGGCAGCAACGCGGCGGCGCGGTCGTCTCGCCCGTGCATGCGAACTTCATCGTGACCGAAGGCGACGACGCACGCGCATCAGATGCGCTCGCGCTCGCCGAAGAGATACGCGAGCGCATACGGCGCGAGCGCGGCGTCGAGCTTGAGTATGAGGTGGAAATCTGGCCAAGCAGCGCGAACGGCGTCGCCATGACGGATGAGCAGACCGAGCCGGCGCGCGACGAGCCTGAGTTACGCGCGCCATGACGACGCGGAGGGCATGAGGAAAGAAACAAGATGTTGAGGGAACAGGTCATCACGCCGCGTGCGGGGCGTAGCGGCGGCGCGCAGAAGCGCGGGCGCGCAGGCGTCGCGACGGCCCAACGGCCGGCCGCACGGCGTGGCGGCGCAGGGCGCACGACACCGGCGCGGCGTAGTAGCGGCGCAACGTGGCGCAAGGTCGGCGCGTGGGCCCCGACAATCGCTAAGGTGTTGCTCGCTGTCTGCGCGGGCGTGGTCGTGTTTCATCTCTACAGCGTCGCATCTGCCTCCGCCTTCTTCGCGTTGCGCACGGTTGACGTGAGCGGCGCGTCGCGCGCGTCCGAAGATCGGATTAAAAATATCGTGCAGCGCGCGGCCGGCCCCGCCGGCGTGTGGCGCACAGACCTTGACGCAGTGCGTGCGGAGCTTGAGCGGCAGCCGTGGGTGCGCGCCGCGGCCGTTGCGCGCGTGTTGCCTTCGGGCATGCGCGTGCGCATCACCGAGCGTGTGCCGCGCGTGGTCGTGCGCACGTCTGCCGGACGACTTACGTGGGTGGACGATGATGGCGTTATCGTCGGCTCGGTCGCGCCGACGGATCAGATGCCCGCTTTCTTTCTACACGGTTGGGACGAAGCAGAGACCTCTGCGGCTCGCGCGGAAAATCGGCAGCGCGTGGTGAAGTTTCTTGAGTTGCAGCACGAATGGACGACGGCCGGCATCGCCGAGCGTGTCAGCGAAATAAATCTGGACGATCCGCAAGATGTGCGCGTGCAACTCGCGGGCGCGGACTCGCAGGTCGAAGTACGCCTTGGCAGAGATGATTTAACAAAGCGGCTGCGTCAATCCTTGCAAGCGCTCGACGAGCAGCGGCAGACGCCGCGCGGCGCTTTGATCAGCTACATAGATATGACGCAGGGCAAGCGCGCCGTCATCGGCTTTATGCGGGCGCAGTCGTCCGCGTTGGGCAGCGACAGCGCAGGCGCAACTGTTGAAACAACTGCGCAGGCCGCCGGTGCAGACAACGGCACGCCGATGGCGAAGAGGATGGGCAATGAGACTGCGGCTAACGCTCAACGAGCGCATGGTGACCGTGCGGTGAGACAGCGAACAACGCAGAAGCGCGAGGCAGCGCACGTGGTCGAACACGCGAACGAAGAGAGGCGCGGGGCGGCACAGCGTCCGCGGCGCGTGGGCAAGGCGGGTTAGCTTGAGCAGGGTGTGTAGCAAGATTAATCGTTTCTCCCATCTTGCGAGGAGGACATGAAGCGCATGGCGAAACGCGAGGCATACACCGTCGGCCTGAGTACGGGCACGAGCCGGGTCACGTGCATCATCGGCGAACCGGGCGAGGGCGGCACGCTCGACATCGTCGGCATCGGCGAGGCGGAAGCGCGCGGCTTGCGCAAAGGCGTCATCGTCAATCCCGATGCGGCCGTTGATGCAATTCGTCATGCCGTCGAAGCGGCCGAGCGCATGTCGGGGCTGTCTGCTGAAGAGGTGACGATCAATTTGGCCGGCTCGCACATCATGGGCTTCAACGGGCAGGCCATCGTGGCGGTCTCGGGCCGTGACCGCGAGATCACACACGACGATGTGCGCCGCGCGATTGACTCGGCTTGCGCGATTCAACTGCCGGCGGGGCGCGAGATCGTAGATCGCTTGCCGCAGGAGTTCATCGTGGACGATCAGGACGGCATCAACGATCCGGTCGGCATGATCGGCGCGCGACTCGCCGTCAAAACGCATATCGTCACCAGTCCGGTCACGGCGCGGCAGAACGCGATCAATGCAGTGAATCGCGCTGGCTTGATTGTCTCCGACATGGTGCTCGAACAACTCGCGGCGGCCGAAGCGTCGTTGACGGAAGAGGACAAAGAGTTCGGCTCGGCGCTCGTGGATATCGGCGCGGAGACGACCGGACTGGTGATCTATCAACGTGGTGCAGTACAGCACACGGCCGTGTTCGCGCTCGGTGGTTCGCACTTCACGAACGACATCGCGTTCGGCCTGCGCACGCCGATTCCTGAAGCCGAGAAGATTAAGCGCCTGTTCGGCTACTCGTCGAGCATGAGTCTGAGCGAGGTGGAGCGCGGCGAGCAGGTCGAAGTGCCGTCGGTCGGGGGGCGCGGGCCGCGTCTGCTGTCGCGGCAAATCCTCTGCGATATTTTGCAGCCGCGCGCCGAAGAGGTGTTGATGCACGTCGCGGACGAGATACGTGAATCCGGTTGGGAGCGGCAATTGTCGAGCGGCATCGTGCTGACCGGCGGCGGCGCGCTCTTGGGCGGTATCTGCGAAGTCGCGGAACAAGTTTTCGACGCGCCGGTGCGCGTCGGCTATCCGGAACGCGACCGCTTCGGCGGTCTCATTGAGGACATCCAAGGCCCTGCGTGGACGGCCGCAGCAGGGTTGGCGCTCGTCGCCATGCGTGCGCAAAACACAGAGGCCCGCCGGGCGGCGGGTCGGCGCGATGCGAGCGGCGCGTTGGGCGCGTTCGTGTCCAAATTTCGTGATCGATTCAGTAGTATTTTCTGACAAGATGTTGTATGCTGCCGCGCCAGCCGGCACAGGATATAGTCCGCAATATATTGGTGTCCCCGGCGCGCACAGCCCAAAATAACCGCATGGGCGCTTCGCAAGCGCAATCGCGTGGAGTGAGAGAGGAAGGATGATAATGACACCTGATGGCCGTCAACCGGGCAGCGGCATTAATATTTTTATCGACGACGATCCACCGATCACCGGTGCGCGCATAAAAGTGATCGGCGTCGGCGGTGGGGGCGGCAATGCCGTCAATCGGATGATCGAGGCCGGCATCGAGGGCATCGAGTTCCTTGTTGCTAACACGGACTTGCAAGCGTTGAAACGCTCACGCGCGCCGATCAAAATTCAACTCGGCGGCAAATTGACCAAGGGCTTAGGCGCGGGCGCGAACCCGGAAGTGGGCCGGAATGCCGCGCTCGAAGATACGGAGAAGATCATCGAGGCACTGGAAGGCGCGGACATGGTGTTCGTCACGACCGGTCTCGGCGGCGGTACGGGCACGGGCGCAGCACCGATCATCGCCTCGCTCGCGACCGAGTTGAACGCGCTGACGGTCGCGGTCGTTACCAAGCCATTTCACTTCGAGGGCAAGCGGCGCATGGCGCAGGCTGAGCAGGGCTTGCGCGAGTTGCGCGAGTGTGTGGACACGGTCATCACGATCCCGAACGAGCGGCTGCTGCATACGGTTGATAGCACTGTCTCGCTGCAAGATTCATTCAAACTGGCGGACGACGTGCTGCGCCAAGCCGTGCAGGGCATCAGCGATCTGATCACAGTGCCCGGTCTCATCAACCTCGACTTCGCCGACGTGAAAGCGATCATGCAGGGCATGGGCATGGCCTTGATGGGCGCGGGGCGTGCGAGCGGCGAGAACCGCGCGATCAACGCCACGCAGCAGGCCATCTCTTCGCCCCTGCTCGAAGAAGCGAGCATACAGGGGGCGAAGGGTGTGCTGATTAACATCACGGGCGGGCTTGATCTCACGCTCTACGAAGTCAACGAAGCCTCTTCCATCATTCGCGAGGCGGCGGATGAGGACGCCAACATTATCTTCGGCGCGGTGATTGACGAGTCTATGCGCGACGAGATGAAGATCACGGTCATCGCCACCGGCTTCGACCACGAATCGGTCGAGGCGGGTGTCACTAATACCGCCGCGGCCGCGGCCGCCACGCCGCCGCGCTACGCCCCACGCGGCACAGACGAATTGCCCGCGCGCACAGCCGTCAACCAAGCGCGCGGCGACGATTTCGACGTGCCCGCTTTCATCCGCAAGAAAGCGGACTGAAAAGATAGTAGGCAGGAGGCAGCAAAAGGCAGGAGGTATTCACAGCAAGTTACCTCCTGCTACTTCTTTCCTAACTGCCTACTGCTTACCGCCTACAGTTAGTAGTGGGTCAATTTCACTGTTGAGCACAAACGAATAGTAGTGCCAGACTCTTCTATAATTTGTGAGATGTAACGGAGAACCATCATCGGGCTGTTGATAGCTGCACAAGTGTTAAGCTTAGTCATTCAGGCGCGTAGGGAAGAGACTGAGTTTAGCAATCTGCTACGACTGTCCCTTGGTGGTACACGATCTTCCAGCCTTCGGTTGTTCGTCGCCAGATGGTTGCGCGCCGGGTAACGCGCGCACCCTGCATTAGAGTATAGGTGAGCAGGTAGTTGTCGGCGGCAAGTTCAAGACAATGAAAGTCGCGCGTCTGCCAAATGTCTTCAAGTTGGTTTGCGTGCCGTTTCTCCAACTCATCCAACACGTACTGCCGGCTGTAGCGCCGCCCGGAAGCCCCAATCTCCCAAAACGTGGCTAGTGTCATACGCTCAAAGTCCGCGCGCGTCGTACCGAACTCCGGCCGATGAAAGATTGGCTCCCGCCGGCTTAGTTCTTGCAGCACGTCCAAGAGCTTTGGGTCTGTGACCAGCTTCGGTTCCATGTTTGCCGCATACCTTTTGCCGAAGACTACACCCCGAAGCTGACGAGTCCCGCGCAGGTGCGGCAAGGGCATAAGCGCCAACAATGATGAGATCAGCCTCTGCGCTTTTTAAGCACGACAATATCTCTTATGAGTGATGGGGTTGCCGTGCCGCCTGGCTACTGCGGTAGCCAAATCTTCGCCGCCGTTATCGTTTCGACTCCCGCTGGCAACAAAATTGGCTCAGAGGATTTGGTGAAAAACGCAAACCCTTTGTAGCTGACCAAATATTGATAGTTAGTCGAGAAGAAGCCGCCTTGGGCATAGATAACCAGCGGCTGCTCAACTTTGCGGAGTATGGTTTGGAAGGCGGCGGGGGTGACACGAACCACCACGCCACTAGCTTTGATCGCGTTAGCGATTGCCGCCGCCGCCGCTGCCGCCGCACCTGCTGCTGCCATGAATTAATCCTCCTGCAACTCGTTTGATTCAGCGTAAGTCAGTCTAACACCCAGCAGCAGCGGCGCGCAGGCCATTAAGGCTAAGAGACTTACTGAGACACGCGTTCGCTACAGTCCGTTGTTAAACTTCGGCTGCGCGTCGCGCGCGAACGCGCCGCTCTCGTACAGCCTGAAGAACTCCGCGCGGAACGCGCCCTTCATGCGCTGCGGCTGAATCTTGAGGGCACGCGGGCGCACGTAGGTGCCCATCCCGAAGAAACTCTCTAGCCCCTCGTCTTTGTCCAGCGGGATGTCCACGACATCGCTATAGGTGTCCCCTAGAGTGAAGCGCTTGAACTGGAATTTGATGAACTTGCCATCCACCCACACGAGCCGCTGCGCACGGGTCTTGAGCCAGCGCTCCCCGCGCAACACCTGGAACATCATGTACTCCCCGTCCTTATAATTGAGATGCTCCTCCGCGTCCACTTTCTTCCCCGCCTTGGGCTTATGCGCCGACCAGTAGGCGTGAATCCGCTGGAGCATCGTGTCGTGAATCTCGCCCGCCTCGTCAAGCCCCACGTAGACCTCGATCTCGGCCCACTTCGTGGTCTTGCAGGGCTGGAAGGCCACGTGGTCGTAAAGACACTCGGCGAAGCCGGACACGGAGACGTACACCCCTGTATCCACCACGAATTTGGCCGCCTCGTATTGTTTGCCGTAGACCATGACCCGCTCTCTGCCCGCGTACACGAGCTTGTCCCTGCCATCACGCAACAGCAAATTGTTCAGCACGGCATACTCGCCGCCCCTGAGCGAGTTATCCGGCCCTTTGAACGGCGGCGGTATCTGCGCCCCGGCCACGGCCGCCGCAGCGAGCAAGAGAGCGACGATGATGTACAGCCTGTAGCTCATAACGGAACTCCTTGTTGATAGCAGCCGAACGCCAGTATTAACCCACGCCGAGCGAGCAACACGCTATATTATGAAACAAGACAACGATGAAAGAAAAGCGTTTGAGGCGGCGGGGGCATGCGGTTGTTGGGCTGCGCCGTTGCTCTGAGGACAGCGCTTTGATGCTCTTGCATTAGCCTGCGTCAGCGGTGGCTACATATCGGCGTAGAATGTCAACCCGTTCTTGTTCGGATCAAACAACCCGAACTCCCGCGTCCCCCACGGCGTCTCAGCTAAATCAGACCTTATGAGATTGGCACAGACAAGTTCTTTCTGATACATCGGTAAGTGCTAACCATCCGATTATCAGAGGTGAACTGCCTGTGCCGGGACAAACGATACTTGACATCCCTGCTGGCGAACAAGAGCAGCTGCTGGCTCAACTGCGCAGTGCGCGTTATGGTCACTTGCTCGCCGTG
>JANMAD010000360.1:0-4517 GCA_031359515.1 Acidobacteriota bacterium
AGTCTGCCCAGCCTACATTCAAATGCTTCGCGTAACCGAAATTTTCCACTCGATTCAGGGTGAATCCACGCATGCCGGCAGGACATGCACTTTCGTTCGTCTCACTGGCTGCCCGATGCGTTGCGTCTGGTGCGACAGCGAGTACACGTTCACGGGCGGTGAGCATATAGAACTAACGGATGTGCTGACGCAAGTGCGTGCGCTGAACTGTCAACTCGTCGAAGTGACGGGCGGCGAACCGTTGGCGCAACCGGAGGCGTTCACGCTCATCACGCGCCTGTGTGATGAAGATTATGAAGTGCTGATCGAGACGGGCGGCTATGTCTCGACCGCAGCGGTGGATGAACGCGCGAAGCTGATCCTCGACGTAAAATGCCCGGCGTCCGGCGAGTCGGAACGTAATCATTGGCCGAACCTTGAGCGTTTGCGCGCGGACAAGGATGAAGTGAAGTTCGTTGTCGCAGACCGCGCAGATTGGGACTATGCTTGCGCAGTGATCGCGCGTTACGATCTCGCACAACGCGCGCACGCGATTTTGATCTCACCCGTCTGGGGGCAGACCGAACTGCAATCGCTCGCTGACTGGATTGCCGCAAGTGGCCTCAACGTCCGCATGCAGTTGCAACTGCACAAATACATCTGGGGCGCGGAGGCGCGTGGAGTGTGATGGGCGGTCACGACGAAAAAGCATTTGCTGTACCGGAGGACGAAGCGGAGATTGCAATGGAGCAATTGGACGAGCGGCCGTCGCTCGCTGTCTGCCTCGTCTCGGGCGGCATGGATTCATGTGTGACGGCGGCGATTGCGCGTGGAGAGAACGACGAGCTTGCGTTTCTGCACGTCTCCTATGGACAGAGGACGGAAGCGCGCGAGCGGCAAGCGTTCACCGCCCTCGCCGATCACTACGGCGTGACGAAACGCTTCGTCGCTTCGATTGAATATCTTGCGCGCATCGGCGGTTCATCGCTGACCGATGCAAACATACCCGTCACAGAGGCGAATCTGACCACACGCGCAATCCCGACGAGCTATGTGCCCTTTCGCAACGCGCACCTGCTCGCGATTGCGACGAGTTGGGCCGAAGTCCTACGTGCGCAACGCATCTATATCGGCGCGGTCGCGGAAGATTCGTCCGGCTATCCCGACTGCCGCCCCGAGTTCTACGGTGCATTTCAATATGCGGTGGACGTGGGCACGCGCCCTGAAACGGTCGTCGAGATCAGGACGCCGGTGATCGAGTTGCGTAAGGCCGAGATCATCCGGCACGGACTGGAACTGCAAGCGCCGCTCGCGCTCACTTGGTCTTGCTATCAAGCGGAAGAGCGCGCTTGCGGTCGCTGCGACTCGTGCGTGCTGCGACTGCGCGCGTTCGCGGTGGCAGGCGTCGTCGATCCTATCCCTTATGTGTTATGAGCCTTGCGCCGCACTCGCCATGCGGCGCAAGCGTTGCTTTCTCCCTCAAAGACTGATATTTAATGTCCAACCGCGTCGGCCCGGCTCGCATCTTAAATGCCGGTTTTCGCTAACCCGACAACGCCGGCGTGCGAGACCAACGCACGGATTATTTGCTCAGAGGAGATCGCTAACAATGCGCAGCAAAATATTGCTTAATCTATTCGCCGCCGCGCTCGTCGTGGCCCTATCAGCTGTTGCTTCGGCGCAGGTCGTCACGGCCAAAGGCAATGTGATGCTCAAACAAGCTGACGGTACGACGGTGCCTGTGCAGGGAGCCGTCATTAAGTTTTACCGCACAGATATTAATCAAACGTTCGAGGCCAAGACCGATAAAAGAGGCGAGTACGTGAACGTCGGGATTCCGCTCGTCGGCATCTTCACGATTGCGGTCAGCGCGCCGGGCGCACGCCCTGACTACATCCCCAACGTTAAGATTAGTCAGCATACAGACAACAACTTCACGCTTGAGCCGGGCGATGGCGCTGTGTTAACGCTTGAGCAGATCAAGGCCGCGCGCATGGCTGCGCCTACCGGAGCAGTCAGCCCGGCCAATACAGCCGAGGCTAAGAAGAAGGCCGACGCGATGGCCGCCGAGCGCGCACGCGTCGAGGCCGAAAACGCTAAAGCCACGGAACTCAATGTCAAGCTGCCTGATATTTTGAAGGCGGGTAACGCGGCCCTCATGGCGAAGAATTACGACGAAGCGGTCACGCAATATAACCAGGGCATTCAACTCGACCCGACGCAGGGAGTCTTCCACCGTAACAAGGCTGTCGCCCTGCGCGCTCGGGCGGTGGACAAATTCAACGCAGCAATGAAGGCCAAAGATCAAGCAGGCAAAGACGCAGCTCGCGCGGATTTCCAAGCTTCTGCCGAGAGCGCGGAAAAGGCCGTTGCAATTCTCCGGCAAAACGCGAGTAAGAACGCGGCCAGCGCCCCCACCGGCGCGGCTAACAGCGAAGAGGTAGGCTATCTATCCGACCGAGCCGAGTCATACCGGCTGGCCCTGCAAACCAGCGCTCAAGTTGATACGAACGCGGCAGCCACGGCAATTGAGGAGTACATTAACGTAGAGCCTGATGCCGTTAAAAAAGATAAAGCGCAATCGAGCCTTGGCGACGCGCTCTTCTTTGCGGGGAAGATTGACGAGTCGGTCGCAAAATTCCGGGAAATTCTCGCCAAGAATCCAAATAACTTGGACGCGATGTACGGTCTGGGCATCGCCCTCGCCGCTAAAGTGATGGACGCCAGCAAGGACGCCGCACTAATCACCGAGGCACGCGATTCGCTTCAGCAGTTCGTCAACAAAGCACCGGAAGGTTACCCGCGTAAACAAGAGGCGCTGGAGTCGGTGAAATACCTTGACGATACAATGAAGACCGCCGCCATCAAGTCAACCGATACGACTAAGCCCAAAGCTACCGGGCGTAAGAAGCCCTAAGCAACTGTTCGCTAACTGTTGCAAGCCGTGCCGACTGATCAGTTGGCACGGCTTTTCGTGCCTTTTTGTCCCTTTTCGCCCCGCCTGAGATTCAGCTTGACACGTCTTTCATTAGCCTTTAATATGCAATTGCCAACGATGTTTAGCATCGTTTTCTAAGATAAATCCTGAGCGTGTTCAGATTCGTTGGCCGTTGCGGCCTCTGTCGGTCGTGATCAGCAGTTCCCCGCCCCGCCTTGCAAGCTTCTTCCTTGCAACGTTTGAACCCGGAAAGTTTTGAGCATGTCCGCAAAACTTGGCGAAATTCTCGTCCGCGAAAACCTTCTGACGCCGGAACAGTTGCGCGAAGCGCTCGACTATCAGCGTACGCACGGCGGCCGGCTCGGCTATAACCTCGTCAAATTGGGGCTGGTCTCCGACGACATGGTGACGGCCGTTTTGTCACGTCAGTATGGCGTGCCCAGCGTCAATCTGGACATGTTTGACGTGGATCAAGCGGTCATCCGTCTGATCCCGCGCGAGGTAGCCGATAAATACTCCGTGCTGCCGCTCTCGCGCGTTGGGGCGACGTTGACGCTCGCGATGGTTGACCCGACCAATGTCTTCGCCATGGACGACATCAAGTTCATGACGGGGCTGAATATCGAGCCGGTGGTCGTCTCCGAGGCAGGTGTGCAGGAGGCGATTGAGCGTTATTACGGCGGCTCGCGCGAGATCGAGTTGGTCAGCGCGGTGGCGACTTCGCTGCCGGGCGCGAACGGCAACGGACTCAAAGGCAGTGGCAACACTAACGGTACCGGCAACGGCTTCCACATCGCCGCCGATACGGTCTCGCTCGACCATCTCGACTTCGACGAGGAAGCGGCCAAGGGCGTCGAGGTCATTAACGAAGACGACGAGATCGACGTTTCGACCCTGACGCACATGAGCGAGGACGCGCCCGTCGTGCGGCTCGTCAACGTGCTGATGGTTGATGCGCTCCAACGCGGCGCGTCGGACATACACGTCGAGCCTTACGAGAAAGAGCTGCGCATACGCTTCCGCATAGACGGCGTGCTCTACGATGTGATGCATCCGCCGTTGCGTCTGCGCGATGCACTCATCTCGCGCATCAAGATCATGTCGAAGCTCGACATCTCTGAGAAGCGTCTGCCGCAAGACGGGCGCATCAAGATCAAACTTCGGCACGAAGGCCGCTCGCGCGAGCTAGACTTCCGCGTTTCGACCTTGCCCACGCTCTTTGGCGAGAAGGTTGTGCTGCGTATTCTCGATAAAGAGAAGTTGATGCTCGACATGACGAAGCTCGGCTTCGAACAGGAGTCGTTAGATAAGTTCAAGCGCAACATCAACCGACCTTACGGCATGGTGTTGGTGACGGGGCCGACCGGCTCGGGTAAAACGAACACGCTCTATTCGGCGCTGCAAGCTCTGAACACGTCTGAGACCAACATCATGACGGCGGAAGACCCGGTCGAGTTCAACCTGGCCGGCATCAATCAGGTGCAGATGAAGGAGCAGATCGGTCTGAACTTCGCCGCCGCGCTCCGTTCATTCCTGCGGCAAGACCCGAACATCATTCTCGTCGGTGAAATCCGCGACTTCGAGACCGCCGAGATCGCCA
>JANMAD010000365.1:0-6700 GCA_031359515.1 Acidobacteriota bacterium
TCTGCGCTGGAACGGGCCGTGGCGATACAAACTGTCAGAGCTGTACTACACGCCGGAGGTCACAGCGGCACTGGCGGAACTCGATGCCGCCGCTCAACAACGTGCTGCATGAGTGTACCAATGTCATAAGGACTGATTTAGTCAAATTAAAAAAGACGAGGCAATTAAGCGCACGATCAAAGCCGGCGGGCGGGTGTATGTCGTCGGCGCAGGTGACGATCAGGCTTACGGTGTGGATAAGGACGCGCTCCGAAAGCTGGCGGAACAGACGGGTGGCCGCGCCTTCTTCCCGAAAAAGTTGGATGAGTTACGTGGGGTATTCGCGCAGATACAACAAGAGTCGCGCATGCAATATCTGCTCGCTTATACGCCCAAGAACGCCGCAGCCGATAACAAATACCGCAAGCTACAGATCGATATCGTTAATCCCGCACTGCGCCAGCAGAAGCTACAGCTTGCGTACCCGCAAGGTTATTTCAGCGCGCCCATGCCATAAGCCGGAATCGCCACGACGAGCAGCCATACGACAGGAGGAAGACGACAAATCTTCCTCCTGTCTTGCTTTAGCGCAGTGGCGACGTTAATCGAAGCGGTAGCCGATGCCCGCGTTGAATTGGAAGTTGTGGCGGGTGGCGGCGGGGTTGATGAAAGTTGATGGGGGGAAGGGCGGGAAGGCCGGAAAGGTGGTGGTCTGTTGGCCGTAGCGAATGATGGTGTCACCCGCGTCGAAGCGCGTGACGATATGACGCTTGGGGTAGAACTCAACTACGCCGCCCACGTCGAAGGCGAAGTGCGTCGCGCGCTCAAAGTGGGATGAGACGAAGTTACCCGCGTTATTCGTGTCTATAACCTGTCTGCCATTGCTGAAGCTAATGAAGCCGGGCCGCCCCTTGGCGAAGAGGCCGAACTTCTCCCAACGCTTGCCCGCCTTGATGCCGAACAAGCCCTGCACCGCGCGACCAGTTGCGCGCTGTTCGGCTGAGAAACCGCGATTCGGGAAAAAGATCGTCTCGGCCTCAAGCCCCACGTGCTTGTTTATGTTGAAGGTGAAGCGCCCGCCGAAGCCGGCTTCCGTCCGGTAGCCGTTGCCCGGCGTGAGTGTGATGGACGAGAAGAGCGCGCCGACTTCGTACTTCGGCGGGTCGTCCTGCGTCTGCGTTTGCGCCTGCGCGGATTGGTGCAAGAGCAAACAGCATACGATGGCTGTCGCGCGGGTGAATAGTCTCTTACTCATAAAATGGCCTCCCTGTCTGTTGTCTGTCCGTTTGGAGTTTTGTGTCGTAAGCGCGCGTCCTCAGTTTTTGTGGAAGAACGAGAGCGCACGCGAAAGGAACGACGGCTTGTCGCTTACATGCTCCGGCTCGAAGCGCACGTAACCGGCCGGCACGACGAACAGCGCGTCGTCGAGCGCCGCCGTCGAAAGGGCCAACACTTCCTGCGTTCTGGTCGAGACCCGCCCGCGCTCGTTGTACAGCTTCGTCGTCTCAGTGAGCGGGAAGCCGAGCGCCGGCCCCGTGTGCTTGCGCTGGAACAGATATTTGCGCCGGGAAAAGTTGTTCATACATTTGGGACTTGGCCCTGCGTCGGTGAGCATACGCGGGCTTGCGCCGGAGAGGTCGGGCGAACAATCCAGACCGTAGAGAAGATCAATGTACCAGCCGTCCAACTCCATGCGCAGTTTCGACGTGTCGCACGAGTTCGGCTCGCCCGCCCACGTGATGAGCGTGCGCAGGCGGCGCGCGTTGTAGCCGAACATCGTGCGCCGCTCGCCCGTGTCGGTGACAGCGGTCGTCTCCGTCCAGACGCCTTTGCTGCCGCGCGGCGGAATGATGGGTGGGAACTGCGCCTCGTTAAAGGCCGCATCAAGCGAGGCGGGCACGACGTTCGTGTAGAGCATGTATCTGTGGTTGAGCAGATCAAGCCCGATGAAGCGATGGTGCGCGCAGTCGTCGAGCCATGCCCAGAAGAATGTCTGCTCCTTATACTGCGACCGCACCTCGCGGCGTTGGCTCGTGCCTTTCAGATAGATCGTCTCTTCGAAATTTGGCAGGTCCGAGCGTCGTTGCTTGATCGTCACGTCCGCGTGCGCCGTCCCGCCTACGCAGAGCAAAAGGGCCGCTATCAGCAATGAGCTCGCCACTCGCCCGCGCATGCTTCCTCCTTCGTGCTGCAACGACGGATCGATTTATGAGCGCGCACATCTGCGCGCACGCCCCGCGCCTACTGCTTCGGCAATAGATTCTCCATCCGGTCGGCTGCGCCGACGCGGACGCGCTCGCCGCGCTTGGCCGCCGCATCGCGCCCCTGCTGTGCGCCGAAGCCCTGCGCCGGATGTTGTTGCGGCGGCCGGCCGGCGAGTATGTCCCGCAACCAATTTGAGTCGTCATCATCTGCTGCGTTGCCGCGTGCCTTGCGGGCGAGCTCTTCGCTCGAAGAGAGTTCGGGCGTGTAGCCGGGATCATGCAGCAGCCAGACGTACCACGCGCCGCCGTTACCAACGATGGGCGCGCTCGAAATCCACTCGTAATGTTCGTCCTTGAAGTCGAAGCGGATCGAGTTGTCAATGATCATGCCGCTCTTCTGAAAATCGTAACCGGCACGCGGCACGAGCGAGAAGATGAAGCGCCCGCGCCCCGGCACGTAGAACCAGACGAGCGAGCCGGCGCAGCCGCGCGTGGGCCGGCCGCCGCCGATCAATTTATTATTCAACGTGAGGCGAAAGTCTCTGACGGCCAACTCGACGCTGTCGGCCGTGAAATCGCGCGGCCGTAGCTCCCAGAGCGGCGCGCGGTCGAAGGCGACCTTGACCACATCCGTCACGCGCACGCCGGTCTGTGGGTTGACGAGCAGATCAAGCTCGAAGGCGTCACCATCATCGAGCGTCTGCGCTTCGGCGGAGCGGGGCAGCGTCGCGGCGCTCAAGACGGAGCTAGGCGTGCCGGTTGTGCGCGCCCGCGCACGCAGTTGTTGCTCGAATTCTTGGCTGAGCGGCTTGACGTAAACTTTGAACCGGCGCGCGGCCGTGAGCGGTTCGACGGTGAGGTCGTAGCCGAAGATGAAATTGCCCGCCGCATCAACCAGCACACGATGAATCGTGTTGCGCTCGCCCAGCAATGCTTGCGGGATGAGCGCCGCTTGCACGTCCGCGAGTTCGGCGGCCGCGGCCGGCGTTGCGCCGCGCGTGGTGATGAGGTGAAAGCTGACGTAGCCTGCCTCTGAGAGCGGCACGACTAGCTGACGTTGCGCGAGTTGCTGCGCCCCGCCACTGACGGCGAGCAGCATCAACAAGCCGAGCGTGCGCAGGCTACTGCTCATGCGTAAAGCTCCCTTTGATCACGCGCAGCTTCACCTCGCCGGCCGGTTGAAAACCCGTGAGCGTCAACGGCGGCGCGACTGGCGTGAACACTCGTCCCTGCGTGCCATCGGCGAGTTGCTCGGCTGCGGCGCGACCCGTGTGCGTCGCGCGTCGCGCTTGCGCTTTATCACTGCGCGCGACGTAGATCGTGCGCGTCACAATCTTCTCTTGCACCACGGGTACTTCAACAACACGTACCGGCGCAGATGATTCAACTTGCGGCGGCGCGTCCAGCACGATGTTTGTGGACGCAGGCCGCGATGCTAGCGCGGACGTGATGACGAGTGCCACTGCGACGGCCGCAGCGACGGGCGTGGGCACGCGCAACGAAGCGGTGAACATGCGTTGCCACCAAGCGGCAGATGTCGGGCGCGCCGACGCAGTGGTCGGGCGTGAGATTGTCTGCGGCGCATTGGCTAGTGACTGCAAACGTTGACTGAGGCGTGCGTGATAGCCGGGCCAAAAATCCTCCGTCGGTTGCACGGCCGTTTCGGCGCGTGTCACGGCACGCAACGTCACGGTGAGCGCACGATACTCCGCATGACATGCAGCGCACGTTTCAATCTCAGCGCGCAGGCGCGTCGCTTCAACGGGTGGTAGCTCGTCGAAGACGAGATCGGTTAACTGCGCTTGGGTTCGTCGGCAATCGTGCATCGTGTAGCTCCATCAATCGCGCGGCTAAAAGTTTTCACCCGCCGCGCAGGGCGCGAGGCTCGTCGCCTCGTCGGGGTTCTCTCTCGCCACGCACAAGCGCGTGCGTAATTTTGTGAGCGCACGAAAGAGCGCTTTCTTCACCGTGCCCGGCGCGCAGTCGAGGGCCCGCGCGATCTCTTCATAGGTCATGCCTTCGTCATGCTTCAACAGAAAGATCAAACGCTGCTGCGCCGGCAACTCACCGAGCGCATCCAGTACCTCCGCGACTAACAGCCGGTCGTGCAACGTCGCTTCCGCGTCATGTGAGCGCGGCGGCGCAAACGCATCAGGCGTAGCCGCCTCGCATTGACTCAGGCGTAACGTCGCGCTGTCTTGTTTGAAGGCCGGCCCGCGCCGTTGGTTGAGAAAGACGTGGATCGTGATCCGGCGCAGCCACGTGTAGAAGGCAGCGTCACCGCGAAAATCTGCGAGCGCGCGGAAGGCGCGCAGCCAGACCTCTTGTGTTAAGTCTTCGGCATCGTGCGCGTCGCGGCAATAGTGCAGCGCGAGCGCATAGATGCGCCGCTCGTAGCGCCGGGTCAGCGCGCAGAACGCCTCGCAGTCGCCCGCTTGCGCGCACGCGATCAGTTCCCGCTCGCCGCTTAAAAATTCCGTCTCCATCTGTGCTTCAATACAATAGACCCTAACCAGCCTGTTTGCGTTGGCACGCGCACGAAATATATTTTCGGCGCGCGTGCGTTTGCGGCCGACGGCTTATGCTTGAAACGCGCGCCGTGTGCGTCTATGCTGCTACGCACACACGCGCTCTACACATCTTCGGTGGCACTGTGAGGAAGGCCGTGGCCTCTAATCACAACGTTCTGGCAGTCATCCTCGGCGGCGGCGCAGGCACGCGCCTGTTTCCGTTGACGCATCATCGCTCGAAACCGGCCGTGCCTCTGGGCGGTAAGTACCGGCTCGTGGACATTCCGATCTCGAACTGTATCAACTCGGACATCATCCAGATTTTCGTGTTGACGCAGTACAACTCGGCCAGTTTGAACCGGCACGTCTCGCGCTCGTATCGCTTCTCGCGCTTCTCCGAAGGCTTCGTCGAGATACTCGCCGCCGAGCAGACGCCCGACCGCCCCGATTGGTTTCAGGGCACGGCCGACGCCGTGCGCCAAGTCTTGCCGCACATCTACGATTGGAAGATCGACACGCTGCTCATCCTCTCCGGCGATCATCTCTACCGCATGGACTATCGCAAATTTCTCGCGCGCCACTTCGAGACGCAGGCCGATGTGACCGTCTCGGTCGTGCCGTTCGTGCGCGAGGCGGCGGAAGAGTTTGGCTTGTTAAAAACGGATGCAGACGGGCGCATCACGGAGTTTCGCGAGAAGCCGAAGGGCGCGGCGCTTGAAGAGATGCGCGTGGACACGACCGCTTTCGGCTTGAGCGCGGAAGAGGCGGAGCGCCGCCCGTTCCTCGCCTCGATGGGCATCTACGTCTTCAACTACAAGAAGGTCGAAGAACTGCTCGCGCAAGATCGCTCGTGGGTTGATTTCGGGCGGCAGGTCATTCCGGCGGCGATTGAGTCTTACAACGTGCAGGCGTACTTGTTCGACGATTATTGGGAGGACATCGGGACGATCAAAGCCTTCCACGCGGCCAACATAGACATGACTTCGATCCTGCCTAAGTTCAACCTGTTCGACACCGAAGCGCCAATCTACACACGCGCACGTTACCTGCCGCCCTCGAAGGTACACCACTGCGAGATCATAGATTCGATCATCGGCGACGGTTGCATCCTCAACCGCGCGAAAGTGCAACGCTCGGTCATCGGCTTGCGCGGGCGCGTCGAACCGGCCGCGTATCTCGACGAGGTCGTCTTCATGGGCGCGGACGAGTATCAAGCGATTGAAGAGCTACGCGCCGACCGCCTCGCGGGCATGCCGGCCATCGGCATCGGCGAAGGCACGGTCATTCGCCGCGCGATCATAGATAAGAACGCGCGCATCGGCGCAGGCTGTCGGCTCATGAACGAGCGCGGCATTCAAGAAGCCGACAACCCCGAAGCCGGCTACTACATCCGCGACGGCATCATCATCGTGCCCAAGAACGCGACGGTGGAAGACGGGACAGTGGTGTGAAACTCGTGCGTGCAGGGTAAGCCTCCCGCTGCTGCCTTTGCTGCTGCGCCTCTGCTCTTGCTTTAAGTCACTGCGATCTGACGGCGACATCCCCGCCGCTTTCGCGCTTATCCTGAATATCTTCTCAGACGCGCTCGCCGCTCTCACGCGGTTCGACGAGCAGCGTGCGAAAGTTAGCCATGCGGACGAGACCGGGCGCACTGCCTTTGGGTTTGGCGACGAACTTGCGCTGCGTGTAATGGACGGCGACCTTCGCGTCGTGCTTCGCATGACTGTACTGCGCGGCGAGTTGTGCGGCTTCGACGACGGTGCGGTGCGGGATGTTGTCGGTGCGTTGCGGATTGCGCACGATGACGTGCGAGCCGGGATAGTCGGCTGCGTGCAGCCATAGGTCGTGCGGGCGCGCGACGCGAAACGTCAACTGATCGTTCTCCCGCGCGCCGCGCCCGACGAGCATGTCGTAACCATCAGACGAGCGATAATGCCGCGCCACTTTAGCCTGCTCCGTCGCCTTGCCTGCCTCTCTGTCCTTGCCCCGCGCGCGGCCCTGTTCATT
>JANMAD010000406.1:0-5171 GCA_031359515.1 Acidobacteriota bacterium
GCGAAGGTCTTGCCGTTCTCGTCGTAGCCCGCGCCGGACAGGAGCGCGACATCCTCGAACGTGCCGTCGCCGTTGTTGCGGAAGAGCGTCTGCCGCACGCTGTCGTTAGCGACAAAAATATCTGTGAGACCATCCGCGTCGAAATCGGCGAACGCGACACCGAGACCTTTGCCGGGCACGTCCGCGATCTTGCTCCGCGCGCTCACATCCTCGAACGTACCGTCCGCTTTTTGATGGAAGAGTAGGTTGGTCGCGGGCTTGAAATTATCCGGGTGACAATAGGCGCGCACGCGCGGGTCGCCGCAGACGAGATCGCCGCGCCCGAAGTCCCAATCCATGTAACGCAGCACAAATAGATCAAGTCGGCCGTCGCGGTCGTAGTCGAGCCAGCCCGCGCTCGTTGCCCAACCCGTCGCACCGACGCCCGTCTTCTTCGTCACGTCCGCGAACGTGCCGTCGCCTTTATTGCGATAGAGCAGGTTGCCGCCGTAAGCGGTGACGTAGAGATCGACGAAGCCATCGTTATCGTAATCGCCGGCCGCCGCGCCGAAACTGTAGCCCGCGCCTTGCACGCCCGCGCGCTCGGTCACGTCCGCGAACGTGCCGTCAGGTTTTTGTTGATAGAGCCGATTCCAGTAGCGCGCGTCGCGTTTGTCCGGCTGCGCAGTTGCGGGCATGGGATCGCTGAGCAGCGCGCCGTTGGTCAAGTAGATGTCTAAACGGCCGTCGTTGTCGTAGTCGAACAGCGCGACGCCGCCGCCCATCGTCTCCGGTAGATACTTGTGCGTGGTGGGCGACGCGACGTGCTTGAAGGCGATGCCGGTCTGCGCTGTGATGTCTGTGAAGGTGACGGGCGAAGGCGCTTGCGGCGCAGGCGTCGGCGGTTTGCCTCCGGGATCGCCGCTGCTATAAGAGCGACCCGTGCGCGGCTGCGATGTAGGCGCAGCGGGCGTCGGCTGTTGGGCGCGTGCGTTGGGCGCATAAGCACAGAGCAACGCGAGCGCGATGGCGAGCGCGCGGCAGTGGCGTGGGGCAAAGCGTTGCTGGGAAAATCCTGTCGTGCAGTTCATCAGGCAAATTTTTATGTGCGCGCCGGCCGGCGGGAGACGAGCGTGTGCGTGCGACGCGCTCACTTTACAGGCAAAGATCGGCAGAGTACAGTGCGCGCTAACAAGCAGAAGAAGCTGTCCGCAAAGTCTTAGCTCCGGAGGAGCGGGATGTTTGTCGCGCATGGGTGTTCTCTTTCAATGTAGCTCCGTTAGGAGCGATATATCGATATGCCGCTCCTAACGGAGCTGCGGCGGTAACAAAAAACGCGAGGCTACAAACATTCAGACCCTAGCGGGACTATCGCAAACAGCTGTCAAGTCATTGAGATAATATCGCTCAGTAAAAACTATCACTCGTTGGAGGAAGCATGAGCATTAACCGTCAGCACTTGCTCGTATACACCGTGCTTGCAATTCTTTGCCTTTGGGCTGCGCCCACTTTGGCGCAAGACGTACCGGTCGTGCTGACGGGCACGCAACTCACGCGCGTCGTGCCGCCCGGTTTTTATTATTCGGGGCAGAGCGCGCCGACGCAGATGCGCAACGCCGCCGCCGCACGCTTCGGCGCGAATCGCTATGTTGTGGCCGGGCTGGTTGATACGTCCGGTTACTCGGCTGATATACGCGCGTCTTATGAAGGCTTTCTCATCACGGACTCGACCGTCGCGGTGCAGAACGAGACGTTAAGCGCGGGCGCATACGGCTTCGGCTTCACGGATGACGGCAAGTTGAACATTTATGATGTGGGCGGTCATAGCGTGCTGTGCGTGGCGGTCGAGAAGGACGCGCGTTTGCGGCGGCCGCGCCCGTTGATGATGCAAAAGTTAGCGGACGGCGTGCGCCTCTACAGCGGCCGCAGTTTCGTTGTCATTGCCGCGAAGTGAATGACCACGCGGCGCAAACTTTTATACGCGCTGGTATTGCTGTGCTGCGCCGCCGCGCCCGGTGATCTGTGGCCGCGCACAACTTCAGCGCAGCGACGAGCGCAAGCACGCGACGCGCGGCCCGCGCCGTCGCCTGAGTTTACGGCCGCGCGCGAATCGGCCTATCGCGCGAACAATCGCGGCGTCGCGTTGCTCGAACAGTTTAAGGCGCGGGATGCAGTCGCGGAGTTTCAACGCGCGCTCAAGCTTGTGCCGCAACTGCCGCTCGCGCAGATCAATCTTGCCATCGCCGCCTACTACGTGCCCGACCTCGCGCTCGCGCAACGCGCCGCCACGCAAGCCACACAATTCGCGCCCGCCGCGCCGCAACCACCTTACATGCTCGGTCTCATCGCCCGCGCCGAAAATCGCCCGGACGACGCCATCGCCGCCTTTCGCCGCGTCTTAGAACTTGATCCGCACGACGCGGGCACGCACATCAATCTCGGTCAACTCTACGCGCAACGCCGCGACTATGCGGCGGCCACCGACGCCTTCCGCGCCGCGCTCGCCGCCGAACCGTACAACGTCACCGCGCTCTACAATCTCGGCACGACGCTCGTGCGCACCAATCAACGTGAGGAAGCCCAACGCTTCTTACAACGCTCGCAGGAGTTGCGCCAGAGCGGCGCGGGCACAACCCTGGGCCAGAGTTATCTGGAACAAGGTCGCTACGCCGAAGCCGTCGTCTCCACCGGCGCGGAGCCTGATCTGGTGGACAAGCGCACGCCCGATGTTGTCTTCACGAACGTGACGGCGCGCGTGCTGCCGTCGCCCGCCCCCGGTGCGTGGCCCTTAACACACACAATGCTTGATCAGAACAGCGGCGCGGTGCTGCTCTTCGACTACGATAACGACGGTGATCTCGACCTGCTTGAAGTGTCGGGCACGACGCAGCGACTCTACCGCAACAACGGTGGGAAGTTCACGGACGTGACCGAGCGGTCGGCCGCGCTGGCAAAGACATCCGCTGGTGTCGGCACGGGCGCAATCGCAGGCGACTACGATAACGACGGCCGCCCCGACCTGTTCATCCTGCGCTACGGCGCAAGCGCCCTCTATCACAACGACGGGCGCGGGCATTTCACAGACGTGACTACCGCCGCCCAAGTGCCCAGCTATCCTTATCTCTCAACCTCCGCCGCCTTCTTTGACTACGACCACGATGGCGACCTCGACATCTTCATCGCGGGCCGTGCCGACGCCGCAGAGACGTTGAAAGTAGTAAACGATGAGCGGCAGAAAGGGGAGACGCGCCACTCGAATACTCTCTACAGCATAAGTGTGGTGATGCCACCCGCGCCGAATCTCTTGCTGCGCAACAACGGTGACGGCACTTTCAGCGACCAGACGGCTGCGGCGAAAGTTTCCAGCATGACGACCCCGACGCAGAAAATTTTCAACTCGCGCGAGCAGTACGCCGTCGTACCGACCGACTTCGACAATCGCCGCGACGTTGATCTGCTGGTTGCTGCCGCTAAAGGGGTCGCCCTCTGGCGCAACATGCGCGACGGCACATTCCGCGATGTGGCAGCCGAAGTCGGCCTCGACGCGGATAGGCTCAAAGCGACATCCAGCGTCGCCGTGGGCGACGTGAACAAGGACGGCTTTGTTGATTTTTATTTTGGCGGGGCGGCGGCGGGTGATTTCGCGCTGAGCGATGGCAAAGATCATTTTCAACTCAAGCGCGGGCCAAGTAAGTCAGTAGTAGAGCCATCTTCGGACTCAGCTAAGTATAACAATGCCTCACAGTTCATAGACTATGACAACGACGGTCTGCTTGATCTCGTAACTGTAATAACCACCAGTAAGGTCGGCGATCTGCATTTAGAACTGCGCATCTGGCGCAACACGGGCGACGGCTGGATGGACGTGAGCGAGAAAGCTATGCGCGGCCTGAGGGCCGAGATCGGCCCGATCAACGGCCCTCTGGGTGGCGCACGCCTGCTCGCCACCGGGGACATTGACGGCGACGGCGACACGGACATTATCTTTGGCGTGCCGGGCGGTGGGTTGAAGATTGCGCGCAACAATGGCGGCAATCGCAATCGTTCGGTGCGCGTGCGTTTGAGCGGCCGTGTGAGCAATCGCAGCGCGGTCGAGGCGAAGATCGAGTTGCGCGCGGGTAGTCTGCAACAACGCATCGAGACTTACGCGGCGACGCCTGCGCCCGCGCCCGCCGATGTTCTGTTTGGACTTGGGCAGCGCGTTGCGCCCGATGCTGTGCGTGTGCTGTGGCCTTCGGGCACGGTGCAGGCTGAGACGGAGAGCGAGGCGAGCGCGCAGCCCCGCGTGCGGCGCACGAAAGGGCGCGGCCGTGCGCAGAGCAACGCGCAGACGGTCGCTGTCTTGTCGGTCACCGAACTTGATCGCAAACCTTCTTCATGCCCGTTTCTCTACACGTGGAACGGCGCGCGATTCGAGTTCGTGACCGACTTCATGGGCGGCGGCGAGATGGGCGACTGGCTCGCGCCCGGTCTCTACAATACGCCCGACCCGGACGAGTATGTGCGCATTCGCGGCGATCAGTTAAAGCCGCGCGATGGGCGTTATGAGTTGCGCGTGACGAACGAATTGGAAGAGGCGCTGTTCGTTGATCGCTTGCAACTCATCGCCGTCGCGCACCCGCAGGGCACGGAGGTCTATCCCGATGAAGGCTTGCGCGAGCAGCCGCCACCCTTCAAGCTCTATGCGACGCGCGCAATGCGTCCGCCCATCGCGGCGCACGACGAGCATGGCCATGATGTGCTGGCGCAAATCGCCAAACTTGATCGCCGCTACCCGGACAATTTCAAACTCGCGCCGATACGCGGTTACGCTGCGCCGCACACGCTGACGCTCGCTCTCGGCCGCGCCGAGCAAACAGACGGGCAGCGTGAATTGTTATTGCTTACAGGCTGGACGGACTACGCTTTTTCGAGCGACAACGTCGCCGCCACACAGCAGGGGCTGGTGCAGCAGCCGCCCGCATTGCAAGTCAGAGACGCGCGTGGCGAGTGGCAGACGATCATTGCGAACATCGGTATCCCGGTCGGGCGACCGCAGACGCTCGTAGTTGATCTGACCGGCAAGTATTTATCGGCGCACAGGGAAGTGCGCATCGTGACGAACCTGCGCGTCTATTGGGATCAGATCATGTCGGGCACGGCAGACGAGGCGGCGGCGTTACAGCTAACGCGCCTCGATCCGCTCCGTGCCG
>JANMAD010000411.1:0-12305 GCA_031359515.1 Acidobacteriota bacterium
GGTCGTGGCGGGCACGGACGATAGCGGCATGACGACGGTCGCGGCGTATGTCGTACTGAAGGACGCGAAAGTAGATGGTGTTGATGCTACCGCTGATGATTTCACCGCGCTGTTAGGTGCGCAGACAGCCATGCGCTTGCCTGCTTACAAATGCCCGACGCAGTTTCATTTCTGGTCAGAGTTGCCACGCACCGCGACCGGCAAGCTGCAACGCTATAAGCTGAGATCAAGTGGAGGGTCTGGCTCTTTGGAATAATCTGCGGAGTCGCCCTGAGAGCCACCTCAGGGCGAGACTAAAAAAACTGTGTTGCGGCGGTGAGTCAGTGGGCGCGGCCTGCGCTTCGGCTTCGAGGGCGGTGAAGAACTGCGTGGCCATCATCTTTGCCGCGCCCAGAATCATGCGCTGTCCGACACCGGCAATCGTGCCGCCGACCTGCACGTCGCCCGTGTACTTGATGAGTGTCCCGCCGGCCTGCTCTGTCAGATCGAGATCGCCCGCGCCTTTCAAAAATCCCGGCTGACCTTTACCATCCACGACGATGCGATAATGCTCCGGCGGGCGCATATCTTCCAACCGCACGTTGCCATTGAATAAACCTTTTATCGCCCCGACGCCCGCGCGTAACGTCGCCGCATAAGCGTGCGCGCCCGTCTCCTCCAGCCGCTCACAGCCCGGTATGCAGCGCGCCAGCACCGCCGGGTCAAGCAGCACCGCGTAAACCCGTTCGCGCGGGGCGCGCAGTTCGTGTGTGCCTTCGATCTTCATAAATGAAAGGGTTCAACGTTCAAGGTTCAAGGTTTAAAGTTCAGAATTGGCAGTCACATTTGACTCATCAAACTTTGAACCTTGAACCTTGAACTTCGATCTACCCTGCTGCGGCCGTGATCGCGCGGCGCGTGTACACTTGCGCGAGATGACGGCGGTAGTCGGCCGAGGCAAACAGGTCGTGGTTTGGATCAACGCCGTCGGCTGCCATGTTTGCGGCGGCGGTGATTGTCTGCGCATCGAGCGCATGCCCCACGAGCGCTTGTTCGACGCCATGTGCGCGATAAGCCTTTGCTGCAACGCCGGTGACGCCCACAGCGATTGCTTGGCACACGTCGTTCGCGTGCGTGAGATTAACGGCGACGGCGACCACGGCGAAACCGGACGCGGGATGCGGCAGCTTGGCGTAGGCTTGGCCGGTATTGCCCTGCGGCATGGCGACGCGAATCTCGCGCAAAATCTCGCCCGGTGCAAGCGCGGTTGTGAGCATGTCAACGAAGAAGTCTGTGGCTTTGATCGTGCGCTCACCTTGCGCGCTGACGGCCACGAGTTCGGCGTCGAGCGCGAGGATGGCGGCGGGCCAGTCGGCGGCCGGGTCTGCGTGGGCGAGGCTGCCGCCAATCGTGCCCTTGTTGCGCACCTGCACGTCGCCGATTGACGAGGCGCAAGCGGGCAGCAGAGGGCAAAGTTCGAGCAGACGCGCCGACGATTCAAGCTCGTAGTGCGTCGTCAGCGCGCCGATCAGAATTTGCCCGTCCGCTTCACGGATGTAAGCCAAATCCTTGATGCAGCCGATGTCGATGAGCAACTGCGGTTGCGCGAGGCGCAACTTCATCGCCGGGATCAGGCTATGCCCACCCGCGAGAATCTTCGCTTCATCCTGATGTGCTGCGAGTAGCGTCACTGCTTCAGCGAGTGAAGCAGGCGCGATGTAATCAAACTGTGCCGGGATCATTCTCGTCCCCCTATGCAAACAGACTAAAGCAAACCACGAAAAATTCAGGCAACAGGGAAAAGCTATCCGCGAAATCACACGAACCAACACGAAGTAAAACATACGGATTGTTCGTGCCGTTTCGTGTGATTTCGTGGATAAATGTTTTGCGCTCTTTGTGCCATTCCTATGTGCTGCGATCCAGAGCTTAGCCCTGCCGCGACAATTACGCGTTGACAATCCGCCAGATCGTTTCCGGCTTGAGTGGCATGTCGAGATGACGTATGCCAAATGGCGCAAGCGCGTCCACGACGGCGTTGACGATGGCGGGCGTTGCGCCGATAGTGCCGGCCTCGCCGACGCCTTTGACGCCGAGCGGGTTGACGGGCGAAGGCGTCTCAGTGCGATCAAGCTCGAACCACGGCAGCATGTGCGCGCGTGGAACGGCGTAATCCATCAGCGTGCCCGTGACGAGTTGCCCCTGCTCGTCGTAGACAACCTCTTCATACAAGGCTTGACCGAGCGCTTGCACGATGCCGCCGTGAACCTGTCCATCCACGAGCATCGGGTTGAGCACTTTGCCGCAGTCGTCCACGGCGACGTAGCGTTGGAATTTGATCTCGCCGGTGTCGCGGTCGATCTCGACGACGGCGATGTGTGTGCCGAAGGGGAAGGTGAAATTCTTCGGCTCGAAGAAATAGGTGGCGGACAGACCCGGCTCCATGTCGGGCGGCAAATCTTTAGCGAGATGCGCGGCGAGCGCGACAGCTTGCATAGTCACGTGCTTGCCGTCCGCCTCTGGCTCAGGCAACGCGCCCGCCGGGTCTTGGCCCATCGGCACAATCGGCGCGGGCACTTCGCCCGGATCGCTGACAGGTGCATCGTTATTTTGCGCGCCATGCGCTGTGAACTTGCCATCCAGAAAAGCCACGCTCGCGGCGTCCGCGCCGAGCAGGTGCGCGGCGATCTTCAACGCCTTCTCTTTCAAACGCTCGATGGCGATATAGACGGCCGTGCCGCCGACCGCCGTCGCGCGACTGCCAAAAGTGCCGATGCCGTATTGCACGATTGATGTATCACCATGAATGACTGTCACAGCATCCATCTCAACACCTAACTCATCGGCGGCGAGTTGAGCGAATGAAGTCTCTTGCCCTTGTCCGTGCGGAGATGCGCCCGTTAGGACGGTCACTGCGCCGGTCGGCTCAATCCGCACCGTCGCGCTCTCCCAACCGCCGGCGGGCATCGCTTGCGACGGCCCCAGCGCGCAGATTTCTACGTAAGTCGAGATACCGATACCCATGATGCGGCCCTGTTCGCGGGCTTGTGCCTGCTCGGCGCGGAGCTTTGTGTAGTCCGCGTTGGCGAGCGCCTTTGCGAGCGCGGCTTGATAATTGCCGCTATCGTAGAAGAGACCGGTCGCGGTCTTGAATGGAAACTCGTCGGGTTGTGGAAAATTGCGTTGGCGCACTTCGACCACGTCAAGCCCAAGCTCGGCGGCGACGAGATCAACTGCGCGCTCGACAGCATAAGTTGCTTCGGGCCGGCCCGCGCCGCGATATGCGTCCGTCGCCATCTTGTTCGTGAAGACGGCCGTGACGTTGATCTGAATCGCAGGGATTTTGTAACAGCCGGAAAGCATCAATCCCGTGAGCGTCGGGATCGCGGGCGTTAGCAGTTGATGATATGCGCCGAGGTCGGCGATGACGTTGTAGCGCAGGCCCGTGAGCGTGCCGTCGTTCATGCAGCCGATCTCGATCACGCCGATCTGATCGCGCCCGTGGATGGTCGCCTGCATGTTCTCGCGCCGCGTCTCGATCCACTTCGCGGGCTTGCCCGTCTGCATTGAGATCCAGCCGAGCAAAGCCTCTTCCGCATAGACGTTTAACTTCGAGCCGAAGCCGCCGCCGACCTCCGGGGTAATCACGCGTAGCTTGTTCTCCGGCATGCCGAGCATGATGGCGAGTTGCGTGCGCAACAGATGCGGGATCTGTGTGGAAGACCAGACAGTTAATTCCTGTTCGCCCGGATAGTAACGCGCCAGCACGCCGCGCCCTTCCATCGCCACGGGCGCGAGGCGTTGATTGACGATACGCTGTTTGATGACATGGTCTGAACCGGCGAACGCAGCGTCAATGTCGCCCTCACCCGCCGTCAATTTGTAAGCGACGTTCGTGCCGAACTGTTCATGTATGATCGCGCCGCCATCTTGCGCCGCCGTTTCTGCATCAACGACAACGGGCAGCTCTTCGTAATCAACCATGATCAGATCAATTGCGTCGCGCGCCAAGTATGGATCGGTGGCCACGACCGCCGCGATTGGATGACCGACAAAATAAACCTTGTCTTTCGCCAGCACGCGATGATCCGGTACTTTCAGATCGGGCAGCGCGCCCGCACACGGCACAGGCCCGATTTTCTCGACATCGCGCCCGGTGTAAACCGCCACGACGCCCGGCGCTTGCAATGCCTCACTCACCTCCACCCTCGTCAAACGCGCATGCGCGTAAATCGAGCGCACGAAAGCGACATGCAGCGTGTCCGGCAAGCGTATGTCGTCCACGTAATGCCCCAGCCCTTGAATAAGCCGCGGGTCTTCCGTCCGCTTCACTCTCTGTCCGACGTATTTTTGCCGCATAGAATCTCCAAGAGTAGAGGTCAGAGGTTAGAGGTTAGAGAAGAAATGTTTTTACTGATCTCTAACCGCTAACCTCTAACCTCTGTTTTTCGCTGCGTACTCGACGGCTTGGACGATGTGTTGATAGCCGGTGCAACGGCAGAGATTGCCTTCGAGACCGTGGCGTATCTCTGCGTGCGAGGGGCTGGCGTTGCGCTCAAGTAGTTGCGCGGCGCACATGATCATGCCGGGCGTGCAGTAGCCGCATTGCAAGCCATGACACTCCCAGAAGCCTTGCTGCACCGGATGCAATTCGCCATCGTGCGCGAGACCTTCAATCGTGGTGACGTTTGCGCCGTCGGCCTGCACGGCGAACATGGTGCATGATTTAACGGCCTGCCCGTCAACGTTGACCGTGCATGCGCCGCACAGGGATGTCTCGCAGCCGACGTGCGTACCGGTAAGATTCAACACGTCGCGCAGATAATGGACGAGCAACAGGCGCGGCTCGACCTCGTGGCTGCGCGCTGTGCCATTGACGTTGACGTTGATCAATTTTTTCATCTCGCGCGACCTCGCTCAGTGAAAAAGTTATGTGCGGGTACAGGCGCATCCGGCCATGCGCCGCACAATCAAATGATAGGAAAGCTAAACGGTACTTTGCCCGGTGCTTCTAAGCTAAATTTGAAAGAAAGTCAAGAAATGTTCGGGGCGTGACGTTAGGCAAGTGTGCCTGCACAGTTTGCCTGCATCCTTGCTTACGGGGCGGGCGTTGTGCGACAGTAACCGCCCGCACGTCGCCCTTGAATTCACGCCATTGGAGGAAGCACGCATTGCCGCAAAGTCGTAAGCGCCAGGTGGGCAAGAGAAAAGGCCGAAAGGGGCTGTACCCGCCGCAAGCTCAGACGCGCAGGGGCGCGCCGCAACGCACGAAAATCATCGCTATCGGATTGCTCGCCGCAGTCGTTATCGGCGGTAGCGCGCTGCTTTACAAACAGTATGGCGGTGGTAGTGGGGGCAATGAAGTGACGACCCCGACCGGGTTGCGCTACGTCGATCAGGTTGAGGGCACAGGCCCCAGCCCACAGGTGGGGCAGAAAGTCTCCGTCCACTACACGGGCACGTTAGAGAGCGGCGTGAAGTTCGACAGCTCGCGCGACCCCGGCAAGCAACCGCTTGAGTTCGTCGTCGGCAGCGGCGGTATGATCAAAGGGTTCGACGAGGGCGTCAGAACCATGAAGGTCGGCGGCAGACGCAAACTGATCATCCCGCCGAAGATCGGTTATGGCGCGGCCGGTAAACCGCCGCTGATTCCGCCGAACTCAACGCTCATCTTCGATATCGAACTGCTGAGCGTGAAATAAACTACCCATGTCTTTTGCGAGAAGAGGCAGCATGAGGCAAGAAACCAAACGAGAATTAAGCACTTGGGCGCAATACTTGATTATCGCGTTTATAGCTGAGTCCCTGGCTTTCGTTGCTTTCTTTCCAAAATGTAACGGCTGCGCCTATCAGCTTTCGCCTCTCTTTAGTAATATGTGGGAGCAATACGAACAACCTCGACTGCGCACGTGGTTCGTCATCTTCATTGTGCTTACCGGTGTAAGATTCGTGGTTGCTTACATAATGCGAAGGCGCACTACGACCTGATAACCTCTACTTTGATTGCGCCACTACGCAATTCACGGTCGGGTTGGTATGATGTGCCCATCCCGATAGGTCGAATTCAGTTGCAGATCACATCATGTTGCGAGAGGTGCGAATAGCTATGCGTGTCTGGAGACTCCGAATCGTCGTTTCTATCTGTATGTTGTTTATGCTGTTGGTCGCGCTCATTGCGGGTCGGCAAGGGCAGGCGGCGCACACGTCCTTAGCGGCACAGAAAGCGAAGCCGGTCGAGATACACGGCTTCGACACGGGCAATCTTGATCGCACTGCTAATGCCTGTCAGGACTTCAACACGTTCGCTAACGGCGGCTGGGTCGCGCACAATCCCGTGCCGGCGGCTTATGCGCGTTGGGGCAAGTTCGAGGAGTTGGCGCAGAAGAATCAATTCGTACTGCGCGACATACTCGAAGCGGCGGCGCAGAATAAGAGCGCGAAGCGGAGCGGGCTGGAGCAAAAGGTCGGCGACTTCTACGGGAGCTGCATGGACGAAGCGAAGATTAATGCCGAGGGCAGCAAGCCTTTAGAGCCGGAGTTTCAGCGCATCGCGGCCATCAGCGATATGCACGGCTTGCAGGATCAGATCGCGCGTATGCACAACTATGGTCTGCGCGGCGTGTTCGGCTTCGGCGCGGCGCAGGATTTTAAGAAATCAACGGACGTGATCGCGCAGACCGTACAGGGCGGAATCGCACTGCCCGACCGCGACTACTACACGAAGGACGACGACCGCTCGAAGACGATCCGCGACGAGTACCTTAAGCACGTAGCAAAGATGTTCGAGTTGACGGGCGAGCCAAGCGCGCCGGCGGCGGACGAAGCGAAGACGGTCTTCGAGATCGAGCGGAAGCTGGCCGAAGTTTCCAAGACGCGCATCGAGCGGCGTGATCCGGCGGGGAATTATCACAAGCTGCCAATCGCGGAGGTGCGCGAGTTGACGCCGCACTTCGATTGGGCGCGCTATCTGGCGGCGCGCGGCATTCCGAACGTGCAAGTCATCAACGTCGGGCAGCCCGATTTCTTTAAGGCACTCGACAAGATGCTCGCCGATGTGCCGCTCGCTGATTGGAAAACCTACTTGCGCTGGCAGGTTCTCAACTCGACTGCCGCGTTTCTGTCCACGCCCTTTGTGCAAGAGGATTTCAATTTCAACGGCCGCGTGTTGAGCGGGACGAAGGAGTTGCAGCCGCGTTGGAAGCGTTGCGTAGAGGGCACGGACAGCGTGTTGGGCGAAGCGGTCGGCGAGTTTTATGTGAAGAAGACCTTTACGCCGCAGGCGAAGGCGCGGGCGCAGCAGATGGTGATGAACTTGATCGCCGCTTTGCGCGATGATCTGACGACGCTCTCGTGGATGAGCGACGTGACGCGCCACCGCGCCACCGCCAAACTCGAAGCGTTCACGCGTAAGATCGGCTACCCGGACAAGTGGCGCAACTACGAGGCGTTGACGATCAGTCGCGATGCTTATCTCGACAACGTGCGGCGCGGCGCGGAGTTTGAACTGCGCCGTAATCTAGGCAAGATCGGGCAGCCGGTTGATCGCATGGAGTGGGGCATGACGCCGCCGACGGTCAATGCTTATTACAATCCTTCGATGAACGAGATCGTCTTCCCGGCCGGCATCATGCAGCCGCCCTTCTACGATCCGCTCGCCGATGATGCGCTCAACTATGGCGGCATGGGCGCGGTCATCGGGCACGAGATGTCGCACGGCTTCGACGATCAGGGAGCGCGCTTCGACGCCGAAGGCAACCTCTTGGATTGGTGGACACCGGTAGATTTCAAAAATTTCAAGGAGCGCACGGACTGTGTGGTCAAACAGTTCGACGCTTACGAGGCCGAGCCGGGCTTGCATCTACAAGGCAAGCTGGTGGTGGGCGAGAGCGTGGCCGATCTGGGCGGTTTGACGCTCGCGTATAAAGCGTTTCAGAAAGCGCAGGCGGGCAAGCCTGCAAAGATGATTGACGGGTTCACACCGGAGCAGCGTTTCTTTCTGGGTTGGGCGCAAGTCTGGGCGAGCAGCATCCGGCCCGAAGAGGCGCGGCGCAGGGTCGTGACTGATCCGCACCCGCTCTCGCGCTATCGCGTGAACGGCCCGCTCTCGAACATGCCGCAGTTCGCCGCCGCCTACCAATGCAAAGAGGGCGACGCGATGGTGCGCCCGCCGGATAAGCGTTGCCAGATTTGGTAAACACCTGAGAGGCTAACAAGTAAAGGGGCAACGGTTAATGACCGTTGCCCCTTGCTGTTTTGCATCCCTGCTCGCTCTTCAATTGCTCTACCTGTCAGCGCGACTCAGGCGACAGCCGACCCGACCCATGTAGACCAAGTCGTGAGCGCCGTCGCGTACACGCTGTAGAACCAGATGAGGTTGCCGCTCGTCGGGTCGCCCGCCACGCCCGCGTAATCACCCCAACGATTGGCCCCGTTCCGCACGTCAACATAGGCGGACGTGCCCGCCTTGAGTAGGAAACTGCCTTGTAGCGCGCCGAGCGCATCCGAGGCTTTGCGCCCGGTGAAAAAGATGGACGCGAACTCGGCCGGGCCGCTGCGCGAGAAGACCATGATCATGTTGCCGTTGTTGTCGGGCATCACGGCCGGGTAGAAATAGTTCAACTTCTTCGCGCCGAAGATGCCCTGTTGCGTGAGTGCGCCGGTGGCAGCTTCGATCTGGAACCAGTGGGCGGCAGCCACATTCACACCGTCGCCCCAGTTGTGCCGCGTGGTCAGCGCGCACCAGACCGAACCGCCGCGAAACACCGCGTTCAGCATGCGTGTGTCGCCCGAATCGAGCGCAGTGGTGCTGCCTTTCTGGGTGGCTTGCGGCGGCAGCGCGTATTGACTGGTTGTGATCGTGCGGCGCGTAATACTCGGTGTGCCCAGCGGATTCGTCAGTGCCCACAGCGACAACTTGTCCTCCGGAATATCGTTGTCGGGGAAGTACGAGTTGACGAAATACTGGACTTGCGGCGCGCCGAAAGTGTGACAGGGCTGGACGGTGAAGGCGAACGTGTTATCGGCATTGCGTAACTTCACAATGTCTTTATAGGTTGCCGCTGCACCCGCATAGAGCGCGGCCTTCGGCACGATGCGCACCTTGGGATACTGAAAGCTGCCGTCGCCGTCGTTCTCGAAAGAGAACATGTTGGCCGTCAGATAGAGGGCCTGATTATCCACGCCGAGACCGGGATAATCGGCCCAGAACTTGGTCGCCTTTGTGCCATCCTTTGATGCGTCGAGCGAATAGTTCCACCAGCCCGCCAACGGGTCAGAAGTTTTGGAAACTGAGATCAGAAACCATGAATGGTTCGGGTTCTCGGTGAACGCGACAGCCAGCAACACCCAACGACGCGCATGCTGGTCGTAGAGCGCCTTCGGATCGAAGATGGTCGCGCCCGCGACGGCGACACCGGCGAACCATTGGGTCAGCTTGCGCTGGAACAGCGCGTTGCCGCCCGTCTTGCTATAAAGCGCGATGGAAGAATTGACGGAGGCGAGGACATGTTCGGGGCCGACCGCCAGCGTGCAATCGGGCGGCACCCACGTGGTGGATGGAATACCGGCGAAATTCATGCCGGGCGTAGGCGCGGCAGCGGGCGCGGCGGTGGGCGCAAGCGCGGCGGGACCGCCAACGGAGAGCGCGTGCAGCCCGGCGGCCATCTCCGCGCGCTTACCCGGCTTGTCGTGCGCGACAGTCGAAGCCGACAGTGCGAGCAGCTTACCCTTTAACGCGCTCTCTTTTAGCCGATAAACTTCTTCACGTGGGATCGGATAGCGGGTCGTGCCGGGGCGCGGGACGTTAACCTCGACCGGCGCGCGGCTGACACCCATCGCGCTCACGCCGCCGGCGTTCGGGTTGTAGGTCTTGCCGCGCACGGTAGTCTTAGCGGCGAGGGCTTTGCCCTTAAACTGCGTGAGGGCGTTAGCATCTTTCGGCATAGGGAATCTCCTTTGTTGAGGGCTACTCAGGTTGAAGGGTCTTCTTGCGCGTGCGGGCTGGCCGGAACATCGGCCTCTGCGGCGCGCTCTTTCTGTCGTTTGTAGGCTGCTTGACTGATGGGCCGGCCATGCGTGACGGATTTCCGTTCGGCGTCCTCGTCCGCCGCGTCGGGTAGTTCGCGAGGGTTAATGGCATAGCCGCTTGCGGACTCCCGCGCCTCGTCGGTCACACAAGCCACTTGTTTCTCCTGCTTGTTCGTCATGTCTCGCTCTCCTTAGCCTCGTGCGGCTGATGAAAGATGTGGGCAAATAATAGCGGCGCAAGCGCGTTGTCCGGCGAGGTGATGAGGGTATTGGGCTGGTATAGGTCACCGGCGTGTCGCTATGTTGATCTGCGCCTTGCCCCAATTGCGATCCGTTAGGGGAATGATAAAACGTGCGCGCCTTAGAATGTACAGTTCGGTTTCTGCTCCTGCATCGCCGTTTACTAACCCGCTCAGAAAGCCCCATCCGCTTGCGGTGGGGATGAATGAGCATCTTGGCGGCGGGTTCGATGCCCGCCGCCAAGATAGCTGAGATTGGGTAGAATGCGCGCATGGTGATCAGACACAGCGCGCACGCCACTTACGACACGGCCTATCATTTGGTCTGGTCGCCAAAATATCGCAAGCGCATCCTGAAAGGTGTCCTGGCCGCGCGCGTCACCGAGATGTTCGGCGAAATCGCACAGTCCTATGACATCACGATAGACGAGATGGAAGTCAGCGAAGACCAGGTCCATATCTTTTGCTCGTTCCCGCCCCGCTACTCCATCGCGCAGGTGATAGGGATGTTCAAGAGCTTAAGCGCGCGGGCGGTGTTTCGCGAATACCCGCAGGTCAAGCGCCAACTATGGGGCGGGGCGTTCTGGGAAGACGGCTACTTCGCCCGTACGGTCGGCGAGCAAACGACGGCGGAAATGATCCGCCAGTACATCAAGCGGCATCGGGACGAAGAGAAGGAAAGTTTGCAAAGAAGCCTCTTCGACTGAACCGCTCTAAAGCCCCACCGCTTGCGGTGGGGTACTTTTACTGATCCGACCCATCCGCTTTCTTTCCCCAGATGAATATTCACGCGGTTCGAGTCCAACTTAAGCCGTCACCTTGCGACTATTGGCGAAGCGCGTCACCGGACAGAGCGTGTGAACTAATGCCAGCCCAGTCAGCAGCCCGATGCCGGGATGCGTCCGCAGTCTGCTCACACGCTCATCGCCGTCGGCGATTTTCTCTAACTCTCGCTCCACTTCCGTGACGCGCCTTTCGATTTCTGCAATCATCTCCAGCCAGCCAGAGCGTTGTTCACTGAGCACCGGAGAAAGCGGCAAGTCGTTGAGCTTGGCGCGTCCGCGCTTCGTCCTCAACTTCGATTTCAGGACGATGCCGGAGCCAAGCGCGATAGCCTGTAAAGAGTTCCGCATCCGGGTGCGCATCTGCACAAGCCGATGGCGGTAACGTAATCGACGCAGGACTTCGAGACTCTCGAATGACAAACGGTTGATGCGCGGAAACTCATCTTTGAGTAACAAGTCGATGAGCAATTCGGCATCGCGCCGGTCAGTCTTTTGGCGCGAGCGGGCACGGCGGCGAATCTTAGTCGCATCTCCAACCCAAACTTCGTGACCCAGGTCATGCAACATCTGTATATTCCGCTCCGATAGTGAGCCGATTTCCGTTTGGAAAGTGAGCCACCTTCAGCCATCAACATCCGGTAGTCTGGTCAGAGTTTTCAACTCTGACGGGCTGCTGGAGGAAAGGGATGCTGAAGATGGATCAAGTTCATGTGATCCGCCACAAGGTTCACATCGAGGGGCAGAGCGCACGCCGCGTGGCGCGCGAGATGAAGTTGAGCCGCCGCACGGTGGCTAGGTACTTGAAGGAAGCCTCGCCGGTCCGACGCGAGTCAGTGAAGCGCCCGTGCCCGGCGCGCGAGCGCGTCAAAGAACGCATTGCTGCACTGCTCATTGAGTGGCACGAGCGCACGACCAGAAAGCAGCGCATCACCGGCACGCGCCTGCATTGGCAACTCATTGAAGAAGGCTATGCGGTTGGCAAGACGACGGTCTATGAAGTCTTGCGCGAGCGACGCCGTTCGGCGGCGGAAGTCTTTGTGCCGCTTGTTTATCACGTGGGCGATGCGGCGCAAGTCGACTTCTTCGAGGTCGCCGTTGACGTCGCCGGGGTAAGACAGCAGGCGTGGAAGTTCGTGATGCGGCTGATGCATTCCGGCTATGACTTCGTCTGGCTATATGAACATTGCGATCAGCTCTCGTTTCTCGACGCGCACGTTCGCGCCTTCGCCCACTTCGACGGCGTGCCCGCGCGCTCCATCTATGACAACCTCGCGGC
>JANMAD010000420.1:0-4201 GCA_031359515.1 Acidobacteriota bacterium
GTCCGGGTCAAGCACGAGATCGTTCCACGTGTCCTGCATGTAGAGCAGCATTGCTTCGAGCGCGTTGCCGTGATTGCGCATGCCCGCGACGAAGTCCGGGTTGAGACCGATGCTCGCGTGCCGTTGCCGGATCATCTGGTACGTCCAGGGGATCATCTGCACCATGCCGCCCGCGCCCGCGAAGCTGACCGAATAGCGATATGTGTCCAATTCGTTCAGCGCATAGAGCGCATAAATTTCCTCGAACAACGGCACGCGACTCTCGCGGCGGAAGCGATCATGATCGACATGCTCGACGAGACACAAACGCTCCGCCACATCCAACATCAGCGGCGTGATCATCACGCCCTTATCCTTCAGACGCTTCGCCGCCAGATCGAGCATCGTATGCACATAGGTCTGGCCCGCTTTCACTAATTCAGGCGAGAGCAACGCCGGATGCGCGGACGTGTAATAAGCGGTCTCGCTGTAGCGACCGAACTTTTCAATCGGATACTCGACGAGGAGCGGCGCGAACTGTCGCCCGGCGAGGTCGGCGACGATGACGGCCGTGTTGACGTAGTTCGGGCGCACGATGCGCACGCGCAAGAGCGTGCCGAGCGAAGAGGTGAGCGTCGTCTCAAACCCTTGCGTTAAAAATGTCTGCTTCGGCAGCGTGAGCAAGTGCGTCTGGCCATTGTCGGGGTCGAGCGCGGCGAGCGTGACGAAGTTCAGCGCGCTATTCATCGCGGTCGGGCGCACGCGCGCTTTGAAGGCGCGACTCGCCTCCGCGATGTGCGTGCGCACTTTGCCGGCGGGCAGCGGGCGCACGGGCTGCAACGGCGCGAGGGCAACGACCGGCGCGGGCGCGACGATGATCGGCACAGTCGTAACCGTGCCCGGTGTGGCCGTTGTGCCCGGCGACGCCGGTTGTTGCGGCACGACTACGGTCGGTGCAGGTGGCGGTGAAACTGTCGGTGTTTGCGCTTGAGTGGATGGTTGTTGCGGCACGGGCGTGACGATGCGTGGGCGCGTCAGGGGCGCGGGCGCGTTGTCCGGCGTCTGCGCCTGTGCCACCAACGCGGGCGCGAGCACAAGCAGGAAAAGTACGACCCTTCTTGTCTGCATAACTTACGGCAACCTTCGTTTACTGGAACAGCCTAGCAGGGGGAAACCAGCCTCTCTAAGATTCGCGCGTTCGGCGGCGGGTTGTCAACTAAAGAAAGGATGAAGGATGAGGGATGAAGGAGGAATATGGAAAGATTCTTTTCATCCCTCATCCTTCATCCTTCATCTTTTTGCCAAGCTGCCGGCGACTGCGCCCGCGGCTGCGGCGGCTAATTCACTGAGCGCGCCGGGCTGTTGCGCTAACTCGAACCGCGTCGCGATCAACCCCGCGATGTTTACGCCGAGGCTCGCGTCGAGCGACCACAATTCTTCGTTGAGCGCGGTCTGCGTTACGCGCGCGAAGGCTTGTTGCAGTTCCGGCGCGACGACCTCCATCCCTTCGAGGCATAACACTTCTGCTGTCCGCCCACCATGCGCACGCCGCCGCGCCTGCTCGCGCAGACGCTGGCGCACCTCTTCGTGAATCCTGCCCGTGGCGATGATGACCAGATGCGGCGCGCCCGCATGCGCCTGCTCATCGAGCGCCTGCCGTGCGTGCGCGGCCGTCCAGTCGCCATCGCGCAAGAGGAACAAGAAAGCTTCGCCGCACAGGTGCGTCATGGCCAACGATTCGCCCTCGCCCGATACGGGGCGCGTGCTGATCTGACTCTCCGGTAGCCCAAGTCTGGTGAGGATGGAGCGCAGATGCGTCGTCAACCACGAACCGTCCTGCAAGAGCGTCGTGGTGAGCGAGGTCGGCACGTTGATCTCGTCCGCCTTCTCGTCGGTGATGGCCGCGCCGCATTCGCTACAGATGGCGTTGCTCGCGTGCAGCATGTTGAGCGCGTCGGGCGACGGCAGACGAAAGAGCGCCCGCCCGTCCTTGCGACAACTGACCAGCACTTCGCGTTTGACCAAGCCCACTTCGGCCAAGCGATCTAACAGCGACTCGGACACGCCCTCGCCTGCACCATCGCTTAAGGCCGCGCCCGCGCGGCCCTGTTGTTGCACTTCCACGAGATGCTGCAAGACCTGCCGCGCCGCTGTGTTCTCCAACATGCCGGCCACGCGCAGCCAGTCGGCGACCATCGCGCCGCGCCCGTTCTGTTGCGCACTCTCGCCTTCAGCTTCAGCCGCGAACCGCGTGAAACTTTCAGGTGTGTCGGATACGGCCCCCTGCCATTCGACTTCGACTAACGCGCTCGCGGCCTTTAGATTACTGAACCCGCGCGCCGTTTCGAGCGCCTGATAGACGTTGCGACAGAATGCATCAAGCAGTTGCTGCGGTTCGTGCGTATCGGTCTCGTAGATGATGCCTGCGCGCAAGCCCGCTTCGTCCTCGTCGTTGAAGATCAGGAAATAAATGCAATCATCCATGCAGAACAGGTCGCCGCGCACGTACGCCGTCGCGCCCGACGCTTCGCTCGCGGTGACGAGCGCGCGTTCCAGTTCGCGTGCGCGCTCCAAGCCGGGTAGCGTTAACTCATAGGCATGCAGCCGTGCAGAGCGGATGAGCGACACTAACCCGCGCTCTTGCAGTTGTTCGAGCAACGGCGTGCGGGTCGCATGCTCTACTTGATGATCGAGGTTTCGAGTGGCAACGAATAACATCGCGGGTCAATCCCTTTCTTGGGCGCGCATGCTAACACGTTGCGCCGTGCCTTTGCCAAGCACTTATGCGCGCTGAATAATTTGCGGCGTGAAAGCTCATTTCAACACAGAGACACAGCGGGCACACAGAGATCACAGACTTGCTTGATCTCATATTTCATATCTCAAATCAGAGATCGCTTTTCTCCGTGTTCTCTGTGCTTCCTCTTTGTCTCTGTGTTGAAATGGCCGTACGATTAGTTCAACCCTCGAACAACTTGAAAAGATACCCTTTGTCACATTGACCGCAGTCATTTCTTTCAATCCAGCGCGTAAGCTTGTGTTTATGTGTCCTCGCACCTAGACCTTCGCAAGCACACCTGCCCCCTTTTCGTGCGATCCGGTTCATGCACTTGTGCCATGTCACGAAACAGTCACATTGCTTCTTGGCAAGTCTGTAATTGTTGATTATTATCCACTTGTTGCTGCACTTTTGAGCAACAACCTACCTCACTTCAAAGCAGTTCCCAGCAAGTAGTAGCGAGAATCGAAAGAAGGAGCATTAGCCCCTGTCTATGCCTGTGAGAAAACTTATCCCCCGCACCCTAGTCGCGTGCTTTGCTCTGTGTCTGCTCACGCTCAATGCTTTTGCGCAGACCGACACACGCCCTCGCCAAGTTGCGAAGACGCTCGACGCCGACGGCACGGCCCGTTTGGAGACCGATGTCTATCTCGTGTCCGAAGCGCCTCCGGCCAAGATAGACCTGCTGAAGACGCCGGTCGGCACGCCCCCGTTGCTCCGCTTCAATCAGACGATGTTGTCGGCGATAGACGCACGGCTAGGCGCGCCTTATGTGTACGGCGCGATGGGGCCGCGCGCGTTCGATTGTTCCGGTTTCGTCTGGAGCGTCTATCGTGAGGCCGGCATCAGCTTCGAGCGCGGCAGCGCCCGCACCTTCTGGGCGCAGTTCGAGACGCCGAAGCCGGGTGAGGAATATAAGTTCGGCACGCTCGTCTTCTTCAACAATCTGAAGCACGTCGGCATCGTCGCGGATGAGCACGGCTTCTATCAAGCTTCTTCGAGCCACGGTGTGACCTATTCACCCTTCAACGACTACTGGTCAGAGCGCATCGTCGGCTTCCGCCGCGTGCCGCTGCCCACGCAAGTGCTCGCCGAATAACTCCCCTTCGTTCGTGCAAGCAAACCGGCCGGCGCTTTTTACTCCCCCTGCAAAGCGCCGGCCGGTTCTGTTTTGTCCGCAGATAATTTTACTTGAATTGCCCGGAGACAAACCCCGCGCGATGCTCATCCGCTTCGCGCGCCGCCCACACGACGATGATCTTCTCAATCGCCACGTAGCACGCCTGCCCATCGTCGTCCTTCAGATGCAGCACCCCGCCCTCAATCTTCAGCACCTCGCCACGCAGGCTCGACGCCCCGCCGCAATAAATATCTAAACGCTTCCCCACCATCTTCGCTAGAAACTCTTGCATCGTTCAACTCCTTAAGAGGTCAGAGGTCAGA
>JANMAD010000461.1:0-4426 GCA_031359515.1 Acidobacteriota bacterium
ACCACGTTCTCGTACAACGTGAAGCCGATAGCCTGCGCCACGCCGCCCTCGATCTGCCCTGCCGCCAGAACGGGATGCACGACCTTGCCCACCTCTTGCACCGCGACGAAATCATCCACGCGCGCCTCATACGTCAACAGATCAACTGTCACTTCAGCGACGTAAACCGCCCACGCATAAGTGCCGTAAGCGTCGCCCTGATACTTGCCTTCGTCCCAATGCACGCCCGGCGGCGGACTGTACTGGCTGAAAGATTTCAACGCGCCATGCTGCTCGATATGTTGCTGGCAAGCCGCCTGCCACTCGTCCGCCGTGTAAAGCTCCGCAAGTAATCCCGCGCCTTGCAGCGTCTGCTTCAATCCAAGCACGGCCGATTCAACCAACTTGCCCACGATCATCGTGGTGCGCGAAGCGACGGTCGGGCCGCTGTTCGGCACGTTGCCTGTGTCCGGCTGCATGATCTCGATCAACTCGTAATCGAGCCCCAACGCATCGGCCGCGATCTGCGCGAAGACCGTGTTCGTGCCCTGCCCGATCTCCGTTGATGCAGCGAGAATCTGCACGCGCCCTTCGGCCGTCGCTTCCGCGCCGACGATTGATTGCAGATAGACCTCGCCCGAACCCGTGAAGCCCGCGCCGTGCATAAACGACGCGAAGCCGATTCCCTTTTTCTGTGTGCGCCCGACATTTTCGCGCGCGAACCGTTCACGCTTGGCTTGATAATCCGTCAACGCAAACGCACGCGCCAGCAGCCCTTCCATGTCCACCGGCTCGCGGATCACTTGCCCCGTCGCGGTCGTTCCACCTTCATGAATAAAATTACGCCGCCGAAACTCTTCGGGACTGAGGCCCACCGCCGCCGCGACTTTATCCATCTGCCGCTCCAACGCGAAGATCGATTGCGGCGCACCGAACCCGCGAAACGCGCCGTGCGGCGGCACGTTCGTCGCAACCGCGCTGGACTTGATGCGCACGTGCGGGCACGTGTATGGCCCCGCCGCGTGGATCGTGCCGCGCGATAGCACGACCGACGAAAGCGTTGCGTATGCGCCACCGTCAACCACGAAGTCGATCTCCATGCCGAGCAGCTTGCCGTCCTTAGTCACAGCCGTGCGATGGCGCGTGCGCGACGGATGCCGCTTCGTCGTGGCGACCATATCTTCGGCGCGGTCGTAAATAATTTTGACCGGCCGCCCCTCGGCTTTCCATGACAGCAGCGCGGCGTGGCCCGCGATCATCGAAGGGTACTCTTCCTTACCGCCGAAGCCGCCGCCGGTCTCCGTCTGGATCACGCGAATCTTGTCTTCCGGCAGCGCGAACAATTTCAAGAGCGCCTTATGCACGTAGTAAGGGCATTGCATCGAACCCCACACCGTCACGCCCGCTTGCTCGTTCGCCACCGCGATGACGCCGTTCGTCTCGATGTACAACTGCTCCTGCGCGCCCGTGTAGTATTCGCCTTCGACGATCAGATCAGCCTTGTCCCACACCTCATCAACGTTCCCCTTGTCCACCAGATAAGACTTGAAGATGTTGTCCTCGCCCCAGATGATCTCTTGCTGCGCCAGCGACTCCGCCAGCGTAAAGACGGGCGGCAAGGGTTCGATCTCAATCGTCACGGCGCGGCGCGCTTTTTCGAGTAGATACTTATCCGCGTGCGCGAGCAACACGACCGGCTCTTCGGCGTGATTGACGAACTCGGCGGCCAGATACGGCTGATCCAACAGGATGAGCGCGACGCAGTTCTCGCCCGGAATATCTTTAGCCGTCACGATGATGAACTCGTCCCACGCGATGTCGTCGCCAAACTTGATCGCGCTGATGCGTCCGCGCGGCGCGGGGCTGCGCACGGTTGCACCGTAGAGCATGTCGTCCATGCGTAGATCATCTATGTAGCGCGCCGCGCCCGTGACCTTGCTGCGGCCCTCTTTGCGCAGGACGGGTGTGCCGACGTTGTTGGTTTGCATGTCTGGTGCGTTGGACATCGCTGCGCCCGATTTGCGGGCGGCTATTCTGCGGTCGTCAATCGTGTATGTCAATCGCCGCTGCTTGCGCCAACCTGCGCGCGTTCTTCTTCAACCGCCGCCGCTTGCTCCACGCGCAACAACACATCGTCGGACGCGCCATCGGTTTCACTTTCAAGCTGGCGCGGCTGCATGCGCGCGAAGGCCGTTCTGACGCGGCGCGGCAGGGCGCGCAGGGCTTGCGCGCGGGCGAGCCATGCGTGGCGCGCGGCCAAGTCGTCGAAGAGCGAATAGAAGACCGGCGTGGCGATGAGCGTGAGCAAGAGCGAGAGTGTCTGCCCACCGATGACGACGACGGCGATGGAACGACGCTCTTCCGCGCCGGGGCCTGTGCCGAGCGCGAGCGGCGTCATGCCGGCGACGAGTGCGAGCGTGGTCATCAAGATCGGGCGCAGGCGGTCGCGGTTCGCCTGCATGATCGCGTCATAGCGCGGCAAGCCGTTCGCGCGCAGGTTGTTCATGTGATCGATCTGCAAGATCGAGTTCTTCTTGACGACGCCGAACAGCACCAGCACGCCGAGCGCCGAGTAGAGATTCAACGTGTCGCCCGTGCCCCAGAGCGACAAGAGCGCGAACGGCACGGCGAGCGGCAAACTGAGCAAGATCGTGACCGGGTGGACGAGGCTCTCGAACTGCGACGCGAGGATCATGTACATGAACGCGATGGAGAGCAGAAAGGCCCAGATGAACTCGTAGAACGTGCGCTCAAGTTCGCGCCCGCGCCCCGACACGGCCGTGGTGTACGCGGGCGGCAAGTTCATCTCTTTCACCGCGCCGCGCAAAGCGTCGAGCCGGTCGGCGAGCGCGAAGCCGGGCGCGACGTTCGCGCGCAGAGACACCTGCCGCTGTCGATCCATGCGGTCAATACGCGAAGGGCTAACGCCCTCTTTGATCGCGACGAGATTGTTGAGGCTGATCAAGCCGCCATGAGATGAAGGCACGAAGAGGCGCGAGATCGTGTTCTTGTCGCTGCGGTCACGCTCGGAGAGACGCAACTCTATGTCGTAATCTTCATTCACCGACTCGTCGCGGAAGCGTGTGACGCGCTGATCGCCGCCGACCATCAAGCGCAAACTCGTTGCGATGTCCGAAGCGTCCACGCCGAGATCGGCCGCGCGCTGGCGGTCGATCTGCACACGAAGCTCTGGCTTGTCGAGTTTGAGTGTCGTGTCTGCGTCCACGATGCCGCCGAGTTGCTGGCTGCGTGTGCGCAAATCTTCGGCGTATTTGGCGAGCGGTTGCAGTTCAGGGCCGCGAATGGAGAAGTCTATGTCGAAGTTGCCGCCGCCGAGATTGAACGAGGGCGCGTTGCGCACGCCCGTGCGGATCGGCGCGTACTTCCGCAAACGCCGCCGCACCTCCTGCATCACGTCGCTCTGTTTATAGTTGCCGCGCCACGCATCAAGCGGCTGCCCGCGCTTCGTCGCCTCCCACAGACGGGTTAGAGAGAACGTGCGCTCCTCGTGCGGCGCGATGCGGACGTAAGCCGTGCCTTGATTGACGCCGCCGAGAAACGAGCCGCCCGCCTGCGCCAACACGAGCCGCACGCCGGGCGTCGCGCGTATGTCCGACTCGATGGCGCGCATCGCTTCGGCCATCGTGGCCACGCTCGTGCCTTCGGGCGCGTTCGCATTCACGTCAAACTCGGCCTCGTCCACGTCCGACGGAATGTACTCCTGCTTGACCACGCGATAGAGCGGCACGTTCGCCGCGACGACGACGAGCGCAAGCGCGGCGACAGCGAGCCGATGCCGCATCGCAAACGCGAGCATGTGCGTGTAAGTGCGCTCGATGAAACCATAGAAGCCGCGCCGCGATGCTGCCGGTTGCCCGTGCCCGCCATGCCCACCGCCATGCCCTTTGCCTGCATCTTCGGCGCGCAACAGCCGCGCGCTCATCATCGGCGTGAGCGTGAAGGAGACGAGCAGGCTGACGAGAATGGCGACCGCCGCTGTGATGCCGAACTGATAAAGGAAGCGCCCCGAAATCGAAGACATGAACGAGACGGGCACGAAGATGACGACGAGGGAAAACGTTGTCGCCATGACGGCGAGACCGATGTCGGCGGTCGCTTCTTTGGCCGCGCGCATCGGCGTCATCTTCTTCTCTTCGATGAAGCGGAAGATGTTCTCTAACACGACAATCGCATCGTCAATCACGATGCCGACCATCAAGACGAGCGCGAGCATGGTCACGCTGTTCAAGGTGAAATCGAGCGCACGCATCATGCCGAAGGTGGAGACGACGGAGGCGGGGATGGCGATGCCCGCGATGATCGTCGAACGCCAAGAGCGCATGAAGGCCAGCACGACGAGACAGGCGAGGAGGCTGCCCAAGACTAAGTGCAGTTGAATCTCGTGCAACGCCTCTTTGATGTAGCGCGACTGGTCGCGGATGACTTC
>JANMAD010000474.1:0-5897 GCA_031359515.1 Acidobacteriota bacterium
CTAAATCAGTCCTTATGACATTGGTACACTCATGCAGCACGTTGTTGAGCGGCGGCATCGAGTTCCGCCAGTGCCGCTGTGACCTCCGGCGTGTAGTACAGCTCTGACAGTTTGTATCGCCACGGCCCGTTCCAGCGCAGATGCGCTTTGACATCCGCGACCACCTCAGCGATCTGTGTCCGCTTGTGATTGCGCGTACACTTGTCATGCGCATCGCCGAAGACCCGCTCAATCGGGTTCGCGCGCGGACAGTATGACGGCAACCAGACCAACTCGAAGCGCGGATGTTGCGCCAGCCACAAGGCCACGGCGGTGGCTTTATGAATTCCGTAGTTGTCCACGACGACATAAATCTTGGCGCACTTGTCCGCCGGACAGGCCCGGTCAATAATCCGCAGCAGGTCAATGAAGAGCCAGCGATTCTTGCGCTCTCCAACGATAGGCAGCACCTTGCCCGTGACAAAGTTGAGCGCCCCGGCCAGATAGTTCTTCCGATTCGTCCCCGGCGTCATGATTTCCGTCTGCGTCCCCTTGAGCATCCACTCGCAGCCGAGTTTGGGCAGCAGGTGGATGTCCAACTCAGCGGCGAAGAAGAGAGCCTCCGAAGGCAGCAAATGCTCAATCAGCTGGCGAATCCGCGCCAGTTTGGTGACGCGCTCCGGGTCGTCGTCCTTGGCGACGTGGCGGGCGCGCTTCCAGACATAGCCCAACTCATGCAACCAGCGCCGGACGGTCTCTTGCGAGACTTGCGCCCCACGCCGCGCTTTCAACTCCGCCGCGAGCGCGGCGCAACTCCAACGTGTGCGGCACCACCCGTAGGCCGAGGGCGCACGCTTGAGCAAGGCCAGCACGGAGCGCTTCAAACTCGCGCGGCAGACTGGGACGGGCGGCGCGCCCGCCGCCGTGTCGTGCCCCGCTCCCAAGGCGAGTGTCCCGCGCCGATAGGCGCGCACCGTGCGATAGACACTGGAGCGCGAACAGAAGAGCGCGGCGGCAATCTCGGTCGGGGTGCGCCCAGCCGCGCAGAGCAACACAATATGCAGGGCCAACAAATGGCCATAACGCGCCGCCCGCAGTTGCGCCAGCAGGTGCTCTTGTTCGGCGGGTGGGATGTCAAGTATCGTATGTCCCGGCACAGTAGGTTCACCAATGATAAAGGGTTGGATAGCACTTACCGCTTTATCAGAAAGAACCTGTCTGTGCCAATCTCATAAGGACTGATTTAGTTCGCGTAACAGCGCATGAAGCGCCAGCAGCCCTGAACGCTCATCTTCGCTTAACACGTCCTGCTTTAGCCGGCCGGAGGCGGCCACCTTGTGCTCTTCGGGTAGAAGACCCGTGATCTCTTTCATGAAATCTAAATGATCGCTGAGGCCTAAGCCTTCAACGGTTCCGTGGCCGAAGCGGACATCAACGGCCGGGGCGATCATGGGCATTAGTGTCTTTAGCACACCGGCGACGAATGTGGCGTATGGGGCGACCTGCCTGACCCATTCGCGTGTTGTTGGGAATTCGTAAGTGCCCTTGCCCTCTTCCAGCACAGGATGTTGACAACCCTCGGCCTCGCACCATAGGCGCAAACGATAGCGCTCTTCAAACAGTCGTCGCCAGTTACCACTTACCGGCGCGATGTCGAAGAGACGCGGGCCTTCTTTGGCCTCATTTGCCATGGCTCGCATAATGGCCATGACGTAATTGGCTAAGCGGCTTTCCAGCCCGGCGATCTCGCTCTGAAGTGTGTCGAAGCCGAGTTCGAGTTTGCCTTCGATGCGCGCTAATTGTTTGCGCGGCTCTTCATCTTCAAAGCCGTAGAGTAGTTCGACAATATTCTGGCGCGTGCGGCAGACCTGACAGGGAATCTTTTTGTCGCCTTCTTCATGGAACTGCCTCAGAGCATTTATATCGAATCGCCCCCGGCACATCTCGTTATTAGTCCGGTGCTGGCAAGGCACACTGAAGGAGTAACGGCCCTTCCTGCCGGGCCAGTTGTCGCTAATCAGTTTACTCAAGGTCTGGCGCAAGATATTCATGAAGTATTCCGGCCAGACGGCTTCGGTGTAGAGATGAAACTCGCGTTCACGCGCCTCCAGCATGGCCTCGCCGTGCCGTTTGTTACGCAGGAACATGCCCTTTTGCCAGTGCAGCCGGTGCCCGGCCGCTGCAAAGGCATAGTCATGTGCGGACGATCATCCACGGCACTAAGCCCGGCGGGGTCTCGTCCATCACGCACACAAGGGCCAAGCGGCGCAGGTCGGGCTTTGGCTCTTCCTCAGGCAGCCAGGGCAGAGAGGGGCGCACCTGCGGCACGTGCTGCGCGATCAGGCTGGCAGTGCCGTCTTCCAGCCGGTAGGAGACATCGTACTTTTCCATCAGGCGCAGGAAGAAAGGGTATAGGTTTGGCTCGTAACGTGGCTCGTCCGCGAAGGAATGTTTGAGCCAGACATCTTCCAGATGGCTATCGGGCAGGACGCCTTCTCGCTCCTGTATGCCTCGATCTTCCAGCACGAAGCCGATGGCTTTGGTGAGCCATTCGGGCTGTAGTACCACGTCATCTTTCAGGCGTTCGTCGTCGCCGTAGTAGACGATGTAACCAAGATCGTGCATCAGGCGCGCGAGGACGCCCGTGGCTATGTCGTCAAGGCCGTGCTGCGCGCAGACGACGGCAAGCTCGGCATAAGGCACGCGCGGACGGGTCTGACCAAGCTCGATCAATTCATCACGGGCCGCGCGCCACTGGACGTTGAAGGGCATGCCCATGTGCTCCATGTTTTTGACAGCGTCGGCAATCAAAACCTTGAGCGCCGCTATGCCCACCGGCATGCCCGTCGCGGGGTCGTCTGTCAGACTGTCCACTTCGATAAAATCTACGATCAGCGAGCCGTAATCACGTAGGAAGACAGTTTTATCAATGCGCGCGATGCGTTGGCCGGTGTGCGCGTGGGTGGAAACGATTATGACCCGCGCATCGTCGCCTACGCGCAAGCGGATGAGCCTGAGCCAATCCTCCACCTGACATTGCTGGACGCCCATGCGCGGCTCCCACACCATCAGATAGACAGAGCGGCGACTAAAGAAGAACTGGTGTGTGACCCGGTAAACTTCTTGCCCGCCAAAGTCCCATGCGTTGAAGCGGATGTTGACGCCCTCTTTCTCCGGATGCGGCAGGTGCAGGGCGTGTATGTCAATGCTCACCCCGTGCGTCGTGGGTTCATTCTTGCGCGGCTCGCGTCCGCTCAGCGCCCTGAGCAAAGTTGTCTTACCCACCCCGCCCTCGCCCACCAGCACCAGTTTGGCCTCGTAAAGCAGCTCGACTGCTTCCAAACTACGCAGGTAGGAGAGCAAAGCTTCAAGCCCCTGCTCATAGGCGCCCCGCAAGACGGGGTTTAGAGGATTGTCTTTTAAGTCTATGCTATTGAGATTCCTCAATAGCCCCAGAGAAGCAGGAAGGTCAATCAAATCGTTGCCTGCCACATTGAGACTGACCAATTCTGCTAGCTCACTTAACCAATCTGGCAAAGACGTTAACTTACAGTGTTGGGCACTAATAATCTTAAGGTTTGTTAGTTGACGAACGCAGTCAGGAAGTTTGACTAAAGGAAGATCACCTAGTGAGTCTCCTAAGATGAGACGATTTAAATTGGATAAAGCTGCACAGGATTCGGGCAACGTCGTCAGTTGGTTATTGGAGATGCTCAAAGACTGAAGCTGCGTCAGTTGCCCGATGGACTCGGGCAGTGTCATCAATCCTAGCCCGGACAGATTTAAGCTGGTAGCTCCTTCCTTCCGCGCCTTTTCTATGCGCGTAACTGCCTCGGCCATTTTATCTGCCTGATGCTCGCTCAGGTTGTCGGATTGGTTACTCATAGCGGTTCACCTTGTACGCGACTGGCGCTGCTTGCTACCTGTCCAAAGCTATTTTCGTTTCATGCGCAACGACTTCTGTATATGCTCAGCGACCTCTGTTATTCACAGTAAGAGTTTGTAAAGCGGAGCCGTGCGATTATAGCTGACGAAACCGGGACTCCCATTTTAAGGAGTCCCGGTTCGTCGTTCGAGGTTACTTGACTGAGACATCGTCCACGCGGAAGGAGGTGGGCAAGGTCACGTCGGTGGTGGCGCGGAACTGTATCCGCACCGTCTGGCCGGCGAAACTGCTGAGGCTGAACGCGCCCTTTTGCGTGTACACCCCGGCCGTGCCGGCGTTCTGATTGCTGTACGTCGCCATAGTCGAGAGCAGCGTGCCGGACGTGTTGCGCACTTCGACGAAGAGCCGGTCAAAGACAGCCGCGCCCGCCGCCTCGTTGGTGGTGATATTCAACCAGAAGGTCAGGCTGGGGGTTGTGCCGGCCGGAATCGTGATCTGCTGGAACAGCGTGCCCGTGCCGTTGTCGGTCGTGCCCATGAGCGCGTAGGCCACGCCGGTGTGCGGGAAGCTGCCAGTGCTGCGTGAAGCTTGACCGGAGAACGTCCACGGCGTCGTGCCACTCTCGAAGCCGCTGTTGGTGATCAGTTCGCTGCCGGTGACGACTGCGCCCGCCTGCGTCAAGGTGAACGTTAGCCCGGCGATGGTCAGCGTGCCCGTGCGCGATGTCGTCGCGGTGTTGGCGGCGACTGAATAGTTGACCGTGCCGTTGCCCGTGCCACTGCTGCCGGATGTGATGCTGATGAAGGTGGCGTTACTCACCGCCGTCCAGTTGCAACCTGCGCTGGCCGTCACGCTGACGCTGCCCGTGCCGCCGCCCGCCGGTTGGCTGGCGCTGGTCGGGTTGATCGCGAACGTGCAAGTGCCGCCGCAATCTGACGGCACGTCTGTCGCGGCGGTGTGCGTCGTGCCGTCGTTGCCGACCGCCGAGACGCCCATGCCGTGCCGCGCGAAGACTGTCCAGATGGCGCAACGATTCGCGCCCGCGTTCAAATTCTGATCGGCTTGAATGATACCGTCGCGCGCGTTCAAAAACGATGGGCGCGAGGGCGTGAACTTCATGCCGTTCAAAACGATCCTGTCCGTGATCGCCGCACCAAGTTGCGTGCGCAAATCCCAGAGCGCCGCGGCCCACACTTCGCCGTCGTTGTGAACTTCACAACCGCCCGCGCAAACATCAGCGTATGAATCATGCACGGCGGCGGCGGGGACGGTGTAAGCGGCGCGGCGGATACCGCGCGTCGTGTTTTGCGTGACGTACTCGCCCATCACGCCGTCGTTGTTGATGGTGGTCGCCCAGTAGTCCGACCAGCCTTCGCCCATCGCGCCGGACTGCGTGCCGCCGAGGCCGCTGCCGTTGCCGATCAGCCGGTTCGAGATGCCGTGCCCGTACTCGTGGAACACCACATCGCTATCGACGGAACTGTCGCGGTCAGGAGTCGGCGCGGTGAAGAGGAACTGCTGCATGCGCGGGCGCGAGCCTTCGGGCGGTGTCGAGAAGTTCGCGTTGTTCGTGCCTGAGCCGTCTTGCGCTTCGGCGCGCACCGAGTCGTTGCCCGTGCCGCCGCGCCCGAAGTTGTTGGTCTGGAAGTTGCCCGCCGTCTCTGTAAAGCCGAGGCGGTACGAGAAGTCGTGCATGAAGTTGTTGAAGTAGAACAGATTCGTCACGACCGCCGCTTGCTGTGTGCGCGGGTCAACTGATGTCGAGAACGGGAAGGTGAAATCCTGATTGGCGGCCGAGGCGTGCCCGTTCGACAAGCCCGTGCCGTTGTTGGCGTCGGGCAAGTTATCGGCGTTGGTGTCGAGATAAGCTTCGGCGTTGTTGCCGGTCGTCACGGTCGAAGTGCCCATCCAACCGGCGGCGGTGTTGATGGTCGTATCGCCGACGAATGAGACAATCTGGCGCGGCGCGAAGTCCGGGTGTACGGTGTAAACCGTGCCCTGCGCGTCAAACACGTAAAGGTTATGCCGGTAG
>JANMAD010000533.1:0-4205 GCA_031359515.1 Acidobacteriota bacterium
TAACCTCACGCAAAGACGCAAAGGCGCAAAGCAGATCAAATACATGTTTGTGCCGCCGCGCGAATGATGTCGAGCGTTAGATCAATATCGCGGCGCGTGGTGCGAAAATTGATGATGCAGGCGCGCAAGGCGAAGCGGCCGCGCAAAGTCGCGTTCGAGATGTAAGCCTGTCCGCCGCGCTGCACCGTATGCACGATGCGCTTGTTCAATTCATTTAACGCCGCTTCGTTGCGCGCACGAGTTTCGCCATCTGCGTCGGCGCGCGTGCGCCGCATCTCTGCCGGCACGTAGCGAAAACAACAGATGCTCAACTCGACCGGCGCGAGCAACTCGAAATCTTCCGCCCTGTTAATCTGTTCAGCCATGTACGCGGCAAGCGCGTTATCGTCCGCGATGGCGGCGGCGATGCGCGGCACGCCGTAATAGCGCAGCAGCAGCCATAATTTCAACGCGCGGAAGCGGCGCGACAACTCGATGCCGTAGTCGAAGAACGCGAACGCTTCGTCGTCCGCCTGCTCGAAGATTTTGATGTACTCCGCGCCCGCGCCCGCCGCCGTCCACGCCGCGCGTGCCACCAATGGATCGCGCAACAACAGACAGCCACAATCCACCGGCGTGTACAGCCACTTGTGCGGATCGAGCGCGACCGAATCAGCGCGCTCAAGACCGGCGAAGAGCGCACGCTTATTTGCGTCAAGCGCGGCGGGCGCGCCGTATGCACCGTCCACGTGTAACCAGAGATCATACTCCGCCGCGACCGCCGCGATCTCCGCTAACGGATCGACCGCGCCCGTGTTGACCGTGCCCGCCGTCGCCACGACGCAAAAGGGCCGCAAGCCCTGTTGCACATCCGCCGCGATGCGTTCGCGCAACAGCCGCACGTCCATACGCCATTGTTGGTCAGACTCAACGACACGCACCTGCGCGCGGCCCAAGCCCAGTATGTCCGCCGCCTTCGTGATCGAATGATGCGCCTGATCAGACATGTAAACCGTCATCGGCGCGCCCGCATTCCATAGTCCTGCGTGCGCGACATCGGCGTGTGTGTCCGCCGTATTATGCGCAAGGCCGCGCGCCTTCGTGCGGTGCGCGATGTAGAGCGCGTTCAGGTTCGCCATCGAGCCGCCACTCGTGAGCAAGCCGCCTGCGCCCTCGGCGTAACCGATGAGTTGTGCGAGCCAACTGACGACTGTCCGCTCGACGTGCGTCGCGGCGGGAGCGGAGCGCCACGCGGGCACGTTCTGATTGAGCGCGGATGCGATCAGATCGGCAAACGCGCCGATGGGCGTCGCGGGCGAAGCGACGTAGCCGAAGAAACGCGGATGGCCGCTGTGCCGACTGTGCGCGATGATGCGCTCGCAGTCCGCGAATATATCGGCCAACTCGTCCGGCCCTGCGAGCGGCAGCGGCGCGTTGAGTTGCGCGGCGATCTCGTCCGCGGTCTGCGCGGGAAAAACCGGCCGCTCACCGACGCGCGCGAAGTAGTCCGCGACAAGTTCTGTGGCGCGCTCAGCGAGCGCACGAAGTTCTGCGTCCGTGATGTCGAGTGAAGAGGCACGCGCGTGCGCCGGCGCGACGTTCTTGTCGGTCGGCGGCGCTACATTTGGTTGTGCGTTTGTGCTCTGCTCACTCATCGGTCGTGCGGCTGCTTCTGCCGTCACCCTAGCACATCGCCTGCCGCGCGGCGAAGCGTTGGACTTGCCGCGCCTGAGCGTGCGCGCTTATATTCTTGCGCATACGATTCTATTCCGCCGGAGTGAAACGAGATGAACGATAAGAGACGCACAGATGCAGCCGCCCCGCGTGTCTCGCGCCGCAAATTTATCGCGCAGGCAACGACCGTGGGCGGCGCGGGGCTAGCTGCGGCGCGCGGACTGGCCGCCGCGCAAGATAATAAGCCGACAACGACGAGCGCGCCGTCAGTTACGATGCCGCAACTCGGTACGATGGTCGAATACAAGAGCGGCGACTTGACGTTGCCCGCGTATCTCGCGCGCCCGCCAAAGAAAAAGGATGCGCCCGCCGTGCTTGTCATACACGAAGTCTTCGGCTTGAACGATCACATCCAATCAATCGCCGACCGCATTGCGCACGAAGGCTACGTCGCGCTCGCGCCCAACTTCTTCGTGCGCGCGGCCGCCACGCCGCCGCCGAAGGACGCGACCGACATGCAGGCCATCCGCCGCGCCGCGTCGAGCATTCCCATTGAAGCGGCGATCAAAGATATGCAAGCGGGGCTTGATTTTCTGAAAGCCGACAAAGGTGTGAAAGGGCATCTCGCCTCCATCGGCTTCTGCATGGGCGGCGGCTTCTCCTATCAAATTGCCACGCACACAAAAGACCTCGCGGGCGCGGTTATTTTTTACGGGCGCACACCGCTTGAATTAGTGCCGCAGGTCTCGTGCCCTTTGCTCGCCAGCTTCGGCGGTTTGGATAAAGGTATTCCGCCTGAAGGGGTGCAGGCATGGGTTGAGGCGCTCCAGAAAGCGGGCAAGATGGTGGACGCGAAAGTTTATCCGGCCGCCGGGCACGGCTTCTGCAACGACACGCGTCCCACTGCCTACAACGCCGAAGCGGCCGCCGACGCATGGCAGCGCGTGCTAAAGTTTTTCCACGAACGACTTGAAAAGTAAGGATGAACGATGAATGATGAACGATGAATAAGAAACGGTTCATCATTCATCATTCATCGTTCATAGTTTCATTTATGACCAACAAAGGCTACGCCACGACGGAAGGCACGGCGCGTTATCGCGACCGCTTGCAAAACGCGGCGGAGAATCATTTTCGTTACGAGCAGAATTTGTGGCTCTCGTCCATCGGTCTCGGCACTTACTTGGGGCAGCCGGATGAAGAGACGGACAAGCGTTACATGGAGGCGGTCGTGCGCGCCATCGAGTTGGGCGTGAACGTGCTTGACACGGCGGCGAACTATCGCTTCCAGCGGAGCGAGCGGGCCATCGGCGCGGCGCTCACACAATTATTCGCCGCCGGCACGTACGCGCGCGACGAAGTGCTGCTCTGCACGAAGGGCGGCTATCTGCCGTTCGATGGCGCGCCGCCCGCCGGGCAAGCGGGCGTCAAGGCGTATGTCGAAGAAACGTTCGTGCGCACGGGCGTCGCGGATTTGTCCGACATAGTGGCCGGCAGCCATTGCATGACGCCTAAATATCTCGCGCATCAGATCGAGCAATCGCGGCGCAACATGCAGGTCGAGACGATTGACGTTTATTACATCCACAACCCGGAGACGCAAGTGCAGGTTGTGGGCGCGGACGAGTTTGAGCGGCGTCTGCGTGCGGCCTTCGCGCAGCTTGAGCAGAGCGTCGGCGAGCAGAAGATTCGCATGTACGGCGTGGCGACGTGGAACGGCTTCCGCGTGGACGCAGATGCGCGCGGTTATCATTCGCTTGAGCGCATGGTCGAGTTGGCGCGCGAGGCGGGCGGCGCGGAGCATCATTTCCGCTTCGTACAGTTGCCCTTGAATCTCGGCATGCCCGAAGCGTTGACGCAGACGAATCAGAGTTTTCAAGGCGCGGAGGTCTCTCTGCTCGAAGCGGCGCGGGCGTTGGGCGTGACGGTCGTGGCCAGCGCGGCGATCCTGCAAGGGCGCGTGGCGCGCGACCTGCCCGCGCGCATACGCGAACCGCTCGGCGCGCTCGCCACCGATGCCATGACCGCGATCCAGTTCACCCGCTCCACGCCCGGCGTCGCGACCGCGCTTGTCGGCATGAGCCAACGCGCACACGTCGAAGAGAACCTGCGCCTCGTGCGCGTCGAACCGACGGGGATGGAAGATTATGAACGGCTATTTGATGCTGATGGAGAATGAAGGAGGCGCGGACAACGATGGCGCAACAAGAGTTCAAATCCTTCGCCGATTTCTGGCCCTTCTATCTCCGCGAGCATAGCCGCCCCGCGACCCGCGCGCTCCACGCCGCCGGCACGATTGCCAGCCTTGCGCTCTTTGTCGCGCTCATCGTCACACGCAAATGGACGTGGTTGCCGCTCGCGCTCGTCGTCGGCTACGGCGCGGCGTGGCTCGCGCACTTCCTGATCGAGCACAATCGCCCTGCCACCTTCCAACACCCGCTCTGGTCATTCATGGGCGACTACAAAATGCTCGCCCTCATGCTCACGGGCCGCCTCGACGCACAGCCGGCGCGCGACGAATGCGCGAGTGCCGAGCGGGCGGCCCGCCGTGA
>JANMAD010000552.1:0-3543 GCA_031359515.1 Acidobacteriota bacterium
GCGGATCAGTCAACGTGCGCTCTTACAGCTCTCGAAACTGCCGGCCGCGCTCGTGTATGCCGCGACGAAATTCGTCTACGGCCCGCTCAGCCAAACCGGCTTCGGGCAACGCGCGCTCTTGCCGCACTTGTTCTATCACGATTACCTGTGCGCCATCGCGCCATTCGGTTGGCGCGAGCAACACACCATCGTCTTCGATCATTTAGTCGCGCCCGTCGCCTTCTACATCACGCGCGCCGAGTTCACCGCATGGTGGCAGGAGATCGGCGCAACTGACGTGCAAATCAGTTGGCACAACGGCAACTCGTGGCGCGGATTTGGCAGGATAAAAGAAGTGACGAGTGACAAGTGACGAGTGACAAGCAAAACAGACTTGCCTTAACTCAGCACTCGTCACTGTTTTCATGCAGCAACACACTTACGCGATCATGTACGAGGTGGAGGGCGCGCACTGGTGGTTCGCGGGGCGGCGGCGCATTCTCGAAAGTTTTCTCGCGCAGATCATGCCGACATTGCCGGTGGCGACGGGCGCGCGGGCGCGCATACTCGATGTCGGTTGCGGCACGGGCGCGAACCTTGAGATGCTGGCGCGCTTCGGCGATGCGGAGGGCGTGGACTTATCAACTGATGCACTCGCGTTCTGTCGTGCGCGTGGGTTGACGCAGGTGCGCGAGGGCGCAGCCGAGGCGTTGCCGTATGCTGATGCAACGTTCGATCTCGTCACCGCGCTTGATGTGGTCGAGCATCTGGACGATGATGTGGCCGGTCTCTCAGAGATGCGGCGTGTGTTGAAGGTGGGCGGCTGTGCGCTCCTGTTCGTGCCCGCGTTTCAGTGGCTCTGGGGCGTGCAGGACGATGTAAGCAATCATCGCCGTCGCTACACGCGCGCCGGATTAGCACGCGCCGTTGAGGCCGCAGGCTTGCGTGTTGAGCGCGCGACCTATGCCAACATAACTTTCCTCGCGCCGATCCTTGCGGGCCGCTTGCTCATGCGCGCGACGGGCGCGCGGCCGGCGTCGGAGAACAACATCAACGTCGCGGCCTTGAACGGTCTATTCGGCCAATTGCTCGGCGCGGAACGTCATTGGCTGCGGCGCATAAATCTGCCCGTTGGCGTCTCCGCGATCTGCGTCGCGCGCAAGCTGACTTAAATCCACGACAACTAAAACTTATGCAACTATCTGTTCGTCGGTTCGCGGTCTTGCTCTTAACGTGTGTCCTCCTGCCCGGCGCGCTGCCCGTAGCGGCGGCGGCGCAGTCAATGAAGCGGCTAAAGGAAGTTGAAGTGTTGAGCGCGCAGGCGGGTAAATTGTACGAAGCGCATCGCTATGACGAGGCGCTCAAGTTGGTGCGGCAAGGACTTGAGATACTCACGCAAGAGCTTGGCCCCGACCACCCGGACGTGGCCACCTTCCTCAACAATCTGGGTCTCATCTATTCGACCAAAGGCGACGCGGCGAACGCCGTCATCGTTTACGAGCGCGCCGTCGCGATCATGGAGAAGGCTAAGGGCGCGCACGATCCGACGCTCGCCACGATGCTCGGCAATCTGGGTCTCTCTTATTATCTGAGCGGTGATCTCGTCCACGCCGAACCGCCTTTGCTGCGGGCCATCGCCATTGACGAGCAAGCGCTTGGCGCGGAGCATGCAATGGTGGCGCAACTGGCGAGCAACCTCGCGCTGCTCTATGGCGCACGCGGCGAGATAGCGCGGGCCGAAACGCTGTATCAACGCGCGCTCACGATCTATGAGAAGGCGTTGGGCGCGGAGCATCCGGCGGTCGCGCAGACGCTCGGCAGTCTGGCGGTCATCTACACGATCCATCGAGACTTCGCCCATGCCGAGAAGGCATACAATCGTGTGCTCGCGATCTACCAGCAGACGCTCGCGCCCGACGATCCCAACTTCATCACGTTCGGCAGTAACCTGTCGCAGTTCTACGCGGTGAAGGGCGATTACGACACCGCCGTGCAACTCATGCAGCACGCACTTGAGTTGAGCGAAAAATCGGTCGGGCCAGACAACCCGGTTCGCGCACAGATGATCATGAATCTGGCCACGAGCGAACAGGCGAAAGGCGATTTCGCGGCGGCCGGGCCGCACTTTGAGCGCGCCATTGCGCTCTACGAAAACTCTGTCGGCCCGCTGCACCCGGACGTGGCCAATGCTTATGAGAACGCCGCCACGTTCTACGAAGCGAAGGACGAAGTGCCGCGCGCCATTACCGCGCTCGCGCACGCCAGCGACATACGCGAGCATACGCTCGCGCTCGTGCTGACGACTGGCTCGGAACGACAAAAGTTAGCTTACATGGCCACGTTCGGCTACGAGACGGACATGGCCGTCAGCGTTCACTTGCGGCAGGCGGCAACGGATCAAGCGGCGGCGCGTTTGGCTTTGACCACGGTGCTGCGCCTCAAAGGGCGTGCGCTCGATGCGGTCGCCGATCAGACGGGGAACTTGCGGCGGCATCTCGATCCGGCGGGGCGCACGCTGCTCGATCAACTCTCCGCCACACGGACGCAACTGGCCACGCTCACGCTCGCGGGCGCGGCGCAGATGCCCGCCGCCGAACGGCAAGCGGCGGTCAGCAAACTTGAAGCCGAGCTTGAACGCTTGGAAGCGCAGGTGAGCGCACGCAGCGCGGAGTTCGGCGCGCAGGCACAGACCGTAGAACTTGCGTCGGTGCAAGCCGCACTGCCGGCGGGCGCGGCGCTCGTCGAACTGGTGGCTTATAAGCCCTTCGATGCGAAGGTTAAAAATCGTGACGACCGGCTCGGCCCGGCGCGTTATGCCGCCTACGTGTTGCGCCGCGAGGGCGCACCTGTCGCCGTCGATCTCGGCGCGGCCGTGGACATTGAGCGCGCGGTCGCGGAGTTTCGCGAAGCGTTGAAGCGGCCGAAGAGTACAAACACGCGGCAACTCGGCCGCGCGCTCGATGAACAGTTGATGCGGCCCGTGCGCAAATTGCTCGGCGACACGCGCCAACTCTTTCTCTCGCCCGACGGCGCGTTGAACTTGATCCCCTTCGCCGCGCTCGTGGACGAGCAGGATCATTATCTGATCGAGAATTATCAACTCACTTACCTGACGAGCGGGCGCGACCTCTTGCGCCTGCAAGTGCGCAGCGAAAGCAAAAGCGCGCCGGTCATCCTCGCCAATCCGCAGTTCGACATGGGCACTGCTGCGCCGGCCGCGACTACGAATGGGTTATCTGTGCCAGCGAACGCGAGCGTGCCCGCACAAGCGGCTGGCGCAAGTGATCGTGGCCTGCGCTCGACCGACTTCGGGCAGTTGCAGTTCGGGCAGTTGCGCGGCACGGCCGAAGAGGCCGGCGCATTGCAGCCGACGCTGCCCGGCGTCCAACTGTTGACCGAGGCGCAGGCCACCGAAGCCGCGCTCAAACAGGTCAACGCTCCCTTGATCCTGCACGTGGCCACGCATGGCTTCTTCCTGCCCGATCAAGCGCAGCCGAATGAAGCGAGCAGCACGCGCGGGCTGACTCTAGGCAGCGGCGCAACGCCCGCGCCACGCGAGGAGAA
>JANMAD010000562.1:0-1825 GCA_031359515.1 Acidobacteriota bacterium
CGTTGTGCGAGCTCGAGACGAGGACGTGGTAGCCCTCGGCCTGTGCCGCTTCGTCGATGCCCCTGATGACTTCGGAGAAAAACTCGCCATGCAGATCGGGAAGGAGAACACCGAGGGTATGGGTGCGGCTGGTGCTGAGACTTCGCGCCGCGACGTTGGGCGAAAAGCGAAGAGAGGTCGCGACTTCGCGGACGCGCTGCCTGGTCTCATCCTTCACCGGCCCGCTCCCGTTGAGCACGCGGGAGACGGTGGCGACGGAGAAACCTGATACGCGGGCGACATCCCGGATCGTAACTGCCATGCCCTCTCATTCGGCTGGTGAGCCCGGGAAAACGGGCCCGGTTGGCGTGTTGAGCAACGCAGGTGGAAACGGTTACAGTCTGGGCGGGATGTTGTCAAGAAGTCGGATTGTCTTGGTACCGGTCGCGGAGCGCAGACAATTGCTGCAGCGGCTTGGATCAGCCCGCCATTGACCGCCGCCGGTTGAGCGGACCGAGCGCTCGCCGACGCCGCTCGGGCCCTGCGTGGATCAGATCGAAACCAACCGGAGTCGCGTCGAAGCGCCCGCGAAGCGCCGTGCGAGGCGTTAGGCTGAGGCGTTCTCGCGAGGAGCGGAAATTAGAAACCCCCCACGAAGTGCCCAGAAAGCGTTTCTACCAACGAACTGTTCGCGCAATTATTGGAAGCGCCTAACGTTTCAGAACCTGACACTCGGCAAACGCGTGCCGGATGCGGAGTAGGCGTGCCACTTGCAGCCGTCCGATTGCCGCGGTTAGCGGATGACGTCAAACGGGACCATTGAACAAGGGAAGGGCGCATGGCAAAATCACACACGGCCTGCTGGTTCATCGTGCTTGCACTCGCCGTAACCGCGTGCGCTGACGGGATCTCTCCCGTGCCTGGCGGGGGCGACGCGACCGTTAGGCCAGCGTTCGCGCGCGCAGACGTGAGCACGGCGCTCCAAGCTGGTTATATTCAGACCCCCGCCGGCCTCTATCATCCATCGTGTGTTCACGAAATCCCAGCGGGCGCGCGAGTCAACCGTCGGCTTGATGTCGTGACTCGTCGCGACGGCTCACGCTATACCCTGCCACTTTGCACCCATCTCCCAATCCCCGCGAACCGCGGCCGCGAACGTGGGGCCGTGGTTGCCCCAATCGCCAATGGATGGGTCGAGGAGGCCGAGACCTCGAACTACCCTTCGTACGGGCAGATCAACGCCAACTGGACGGTCCCTGCGGCCCCGCCTGCCGCGTATAGCAGCGGGCAAGTCTATTACACGTTCCCCGGGCTCGAGAACTCGACATACATCATCCAGCCAGTGCTGCAATATGGCAACAACGGCGCGTACGGCGGAAACTACTGGACGCTCACAAGTTGGCATTGTAATACCGGCAGCAACTGCGTACACAGCACCCCGGCGTCGGCGACCAGCGGCGACGTAATTCAGGGACAAGTGACGGCGTCGAACTGTTCGGGCGGAGCATGCGCGTGGTACATCACGACGCATGACCTAACTCGGGGCGGCTTCACTGCACTCTCGATCAACGATACCTTCGATTACAGCATTGCGGTGGGCGGTGCGGTCGAAGTCTATGGCCTCACGAGCTGCAACTCGTTCCCGCCGAACGGCGTGTTCTACAACAGCATCAGCGTGTACAACGCCAGTATGCAGCAGGTGACGCCCAGTTGGGGCAACTACGTCAACACGACCGGGTGCCAGTTCAACGTGACGTCGACCGCGACGACTGTGAACTTGTACCACAACGCAGTCGCGACCTCGCTGACCGGCGCCTCGCGTGCGAGCGCCGGGAACACCTGCACG
>JANMAD010000601.1:0-4690 GCA_031359515.1 Acidobacteriota bacterium
CCCAATGCCATGTCCGTGCCCAGCACGGAAAAATAGTTACCAGAGACGATCTGCAAGAAAGCGTAATCGGCGTCGCCGGCCAACACTGCGTCATCGCTGCCGGGCACGGCGTCGCCCAACGGCGCGGCGACTTTGTTCAGCGCGACCAGTCCGGTCAAAGACTTGTTGCGTGCGCGGTAGTCTATGTAGTCGAGATAGGAGAAGAGATTCTGTTGCGCGCCCTGCCCGTCGCGCCCGGTGATGTTGACCAGCCCGGCCGGGTCTTTGAGCGGCAACGGGCGCAGCGCGAAGGCGTTGAAGACGGTGAACAGGGCCGTGTTCACGCCGATGCCCAAGGCGAGCGTCAGGATAGCGACGGCCGTGAAGCCGGGCTTGTGCCACAGCATGCGCACGCCATAACGCACGTCCTGAAATAGTGTCCTCACCTATCCTCCTTATTCGTACCTGAACGCGACCATCGGATCGACCCGCGCCGCGCGCCGCGCCGGGACGAGACTGGCGACGAGCGCGACGACGGCTAATAAGACGGTGATGCCGGTAAACGCGGCCGGGTCGGTCGGGCTGACGCCGTAGAGAAAACCGGTGAGCAGACGCGTCGCGGCAAAGGCGGCCATTAAGCCTAGCAACATGCCGGCGGCGACGAGCGTCATGCTTTCGCGCAGCACGAGCCGCAGCACATCACCGCGCTGCGCGCCCAAGGCCATGCGTATGCCGATCTCGCGCGTGCGGCGCGCGACCGAATAGGACATGACGCCGTACAGCCCGACCGAGGCCAGTAGTAACGCCAGCAAACCGAAGACGCCGAGCAAGACCGCCCCCATGCGCGCCGGGAACAGAGATGTGCGCAGCAACTCCGGCATCGTCCGCGCGTTCGTGAGCGGCAGGTTGCGCTCGATGGTCTGCACTACCCCGCGCACGGCCGGGACGACACTCGCCGGGTCGCCGCTCGTCCGCACCAGTAAGACCATGCCACTCTCGTGGCGTTGCGCCAACGGTTGATAGAGGAATGGCGCGGGCGCTTCGCCGAGCGTGATGTACTTACTGTCGCGCGCGAGGCCCACGACCTCCAGCCACGGACCCTGTACCCCATTAAGACTGACACGCTGCCCAAGCGGGTCTTGGTTTGGCAAGTAACGCTTGGCGAAAGTCTCGTTGATGATGATGACGCCGGGCGTGCCTTCACGGTCTTGCGCATTGAAGTCGCGGCCGCGCACGAGCGGGATGCTTAGCGTCTGGAAGTAGCTCAACGCGACTGAACTGGCGAGGGTGACGTTGTCGGCCACATTCTCGCTGCCGCCGCTCGTGTTCTCGCTGCTGCGCGCTCGGTCGGGCGCGTCTCGGCCGGCGATCAGCACGCTGCTCTGCCGGCTCGCGCCGCTGAGCGGCGGCGTCCGCGTCAGCGTCGCGGACTGCACGCCCGGCAGCGCGGCGACGCGCTCCAACACTTGCCGGTAGAACTCCTGCCCCTGCGGCTTCGTGTAGCGCAGCAGGTTGATGTTCAGCGGCATCGTCAACACATGCTCCGGCTCAAAACCGGGATCGATGCGTTGCGCCTGCTGCAAGCTGCGCAGAAACAGCCCCGCGCTAATCAGCAGCACCAGCGACAGCGCGACCTGCGCGACAACCAGCAAATTGCGTAACGTGAAGCGGCGTGTGCCCGCACCACTCGCACCCGGCAGGAACGCCGTCTCGTCTTTGAGCGCGGCGACGAGATCAGGATTTGACGCTTGCAGTGCGGGCGCGATGCCGAAGACGAGACCGGTTATTACTGACAACAGCAGCGTGAACGCGAGCACGCTTTTGTCCAGACTGAAATCGAAGGCCACCGGAAAGAAATTTCCCGGCGGCGAGTACGTGCGCATGGCATCAACGAGCCAGACCGCGAGCAGCAGTCCGCCTGCGCCACCGAGCAGAGAGAGCAGCACACTCTCGGTCAGCAGTTGGCGGATCAAGCGCCCGCGACTCGCGCCCAAAGCGAGGCGGATGCTGATCTCTTTGCGCCGGCCCGCGGCCCGCGCGAGTAAAAGATTGGCGACGTTCGCGCACGCGATCAACAAGACGAGGCCAACCACGGCCAGCAACAGCCCGGCGATTGAGAGCAGCGTACTGCGCTCTGTGGGATCGCCCTTGCTGACCGGCGAGACCGTGGCGAGCTGTTCCCGGTTCGTGTCCGCGTAAGCTTGCGCCAGTTGCGCGGCGAGCGTACTCATTGCGGCTTGTGCTTGTTCAGCCGTCACGCCGGGCTTGAGCCGCCCGACCATGTCGAGCCAACGCGGGCCGCGCTTCGCGAGCAAGTCCGGATTCATCTCGCCGGAGTAACCGCCAAGCGGCGGGCGCACCAGCGCCTGCATCGCCATCGGCACATAGATGTCGTTCGTCCGGCCCGTCTCCGCGCCGTTGAAGTCGGCCGGCGCAACGCCCACAATCGTGAACGGCTGACCGTTCAACAGCAGTTGCCGGCCCATGATCTGCGGCTCGCCCGCGAAGCGGCTCTGCCATAGTCCATAGCTGATGACCGCGACCGGATGGCCGCCGGGCGTCGTGTCCTCTTCTGGCAGAAACGTGCGGCCGAGTTTTGCGTGTACGCCGAGAGTATCGAAGTAATTGCCCGTGACGATCAGACCGGAGATCGCATCGGCCTGTTCGTTGCTGTTCAGGCTCAGCGTAACCGGCGCGTAAGCGATCAGATCGCTGAAGACTTCATTCTTGGCCCGATAGTCAACGTAGTCCGGGTAAGACGAAACGTTGTACGGACTCGTCCGGTTGCCGCCGAACACGTAGACGAGCCGCGCCGGTTCGGCGACGGGCAGCGCTCGCAGCAGCACGGCATTAACGAAACTAAAGATCGACGTGTTCGCGCCGATGCCCAGTGCCAACGACAGCACGGCGATGGCCGTGAAGCCCCGACTCTTCCACAGCAACCGCACGCCGTAGCGCAAGTCCTGCCACAAGTTGTTCATCAGAACCTCCGGTTTGTCCGTTGTCTGTGATCAGTTGTCCGTTGTGCTACTGACGCAGGTCGGACGCTTGAGATGAAAGAACAACTGACCACGGACAGCGGACAGCTTTCATTCGTATCTTAGTGCCACCATCGGATCGACTTTCGTCGCACGCCGCGCCGGGATGTAGCTGGCGACGAACGCGACAGCAACGAGCAGGAGCGCCATGCCGATAAAGATGAGCGGGTCGGTCGCACTGACGCCGTAGAGGAAACTTGTGAGCGCGCGGGTTAAGGCGAACGAGATCGCCAAACCCAGCGCGACGCCGACGAGGGCCAGCCGCAAGCCCTGCCGCATGACGAGCCGCAGCACGTCCGCTTGTTGTGCGCCGAGCGCCATGCGGATGCCGATCTCGCGCGTGCGTTGCGCCACCGCATAGCTGACCACCCCGAAGACGCCTACCGCCGCGAGCAACAGCCCTAAGAGGCCGAGCGTGCCGACGACCGTCGCGGCCAGCCGCAGTGGCATGAGCGAGAAACCGATCTGCTCGGTCATCGGCATCACGTTCAGCAGCGGTAAATCTTTGTCGAGCGCGCCGACCTCTTGGCGCACGGCGGCGAGCGCGTGTGCGGCGTTGCCCGACGTGGCGCGGACGTGCAGGGTCATCTCGCCTGAATATGATTGCTGCAAGGGCCGGTAGAGATAGGGGCGCGCATCTTCGCCGAGCGTCTCGTACTTGGCGTCTTTGACGATGCCGACGATCACGACGCGCTCCGCCGGCCCGTTATCATCGCCACCAAAGGTGAAGGTTTGCCCGAGCGCCGCCGCCACGTCTGCACCGGGATAGTAGCGCCGCGCCATCGTCTCGTTGATGATCGCCGCCTGCGGCGCGCCCTGTCTGTCCGTCTCGTTGAACGTGCGCCCGCGCAGGAGCGGCATGTTGACGGTCTCAAAGTAGTGGCCGTCAACGATGTTCAGGCCCACCATCAGCGCACGTTGGCCGGGCGGCGGCTCGTGGCCGTCGATGTTGACGCCGGTCATCATGTTGTTGCCGTTGAGCGGCACCATGCGCGCGAGGCTCGCGGCCTGCACGCCGGGCAAAGCCGCGACGCGCTCCGCGAGTTGGCGATAGAACTCGCGCCCCTTCGGCTCGTCATAGCCTTGCGTGCGCAGGTCGAGCGTGACAGTCTGCACGTTGTCGGGGCTGAACCCTATGTCAATCGAACTCGCGTTGCGCAAGCTGCGCAGGAAGAGACCGGCGGTGACGAGCAGCACGAGCGAGATCGCGATCTGCGCGACGACGAACACGCTACGCGTGCGCGAACGATGCAGGCCGCCGCCGGGCGTGTCGCTCTTGAGCGCGGACAGCACGTCGGGCCTGGACGCTTGCAGCGCGGGCGCCAGGCCAAAGAGCAGGCCCGTCACGAGCGAGACCGCGAGCGTGAAGAGCAGCACGCGCACATCCACGCCGAGATCGAGTGAGATAGGCACATCGGCGGGCGGCTTGAAGGACAGCAACAGATCGGTGGCCCAGACGGCGACGAGTACGCCGGCCGTGCCGCCGAGCAGAAAGAGCAACAAACTCTCGATCAACAACTGACTGATCATTTGCCGCCGGCTCGCGCCCATGGCGCGGCGGATGGCCATCTCTTTGCGCCGCGCGCTGGCGCGAGCGAGCGTCATCGCCGCGACGTTGGCGGACGCGATTAACAACACGAGACCGACCACGACCATAAGGATCGCCATGAAAC
>JANMAD010000604.1:0-5550 GCA_031359515.1 Acidobacteriota bacterium
CCCGTCTCGACGTTGCCGCCGGGCACGTCCGCGTTCTGTCGCTGCAAAGCTTCGCGCACCTGCGTGATCGGGATGCGATAAGCCGCCAGCCGCTCCGCATCAACCCACACGTTGACCGCGCGCTCCGAGCCGCCGACGACTGCCACCTCGCCGACGCCGCCCGCGCGCTCAAGCTGCACCTTGACGACCTTGTCGCCCAACTCCGTCAACTCGCGCAAGGAACGTTCGCCGGAGAGCGCGACGGTCAAGACCGGCGTCGTGTCGTTGTCGAACTTCTGCACGATGGGCGGCGTGGCATCGTCGGGCAAGTCGCGCACGATGGTGCTGACGCGGTCGCGCACGTCCTGCGCGGCGGAGTCTATGTCGCGGTTCAGGCTGAACGTGGCGATGATGATCGACGTGCCGGGCGCGGACACCGAGCGCAACTGCTCGATGCCCTCCACCGTGTTGACCACCTCCTCGATCCGTTGCGAGACAACCGACTCGATCTCTTCCGTGGACGCGCCCGGCAGATTCGTCCGGATGCTGATCGTCGGCAAGTCAACGGACGGAAACCGATCCACGCCGAGACTCATAAAACTCGACGTGCCGACCACCACCAACGCCATGATAATCATCACCGCGAAGACCGGCCGCTTAATACAAATCTCTGCGAGCTTTTGCATTGCTTAATGTTTGAATTGTGCGGCTACCTGCGAATGGCATTTAACATCCTTCGCAGGAAGAATGATGAGAAGCCAGCTATCGCACAGTCCGCTTAGATGATTCGTTAGGTAGCGCCGCATGGACATCATGGAACCATAATTTAGGGCAAGCCTCTATATTCTCCAGACGATGGATAATTATCCAACAGCGGTAGCCCAATCTGTTGCCCACTTTCTTATTCTCTTTTGTTCTACCATCATCTTCAATAAACTCCCCAGTGACAGTTGCAAGCGCCCTCTCGCATCTCACAACTTTATGCGGGATATAAACATCAGGGCCAAAAGCCTCCTCAAGCTTTACTGAAGCTTCGGCGGCATCAGGGGCAAAGTCGTAACCCATCCAGAAAGAGCTAACGTCCTCATTTACAAGGCGCGGGTTAGCTAAAGGGCCGCCGAAAATAAGAGCTTTGACGCGCACCATCTGCCCGACATATTTCTCTGGCTTGGTAGCAAGCTCGGAATATTCAACATCGCGGACAGGTTGGTAAACCGGTTGCTCAAGAATAAGAGGGGCTTCAACTGAATTGTGCTTGATGAGATAGAGCATAGCAACGCTAACGCCAATGATGAAGGTTAAAGAAGCTACAGCAATGCGAATAATCATGCGTTTCATATTATCACCTCTCCTAGCCGCTTATCTTATTCTACAACGTTGACTGCTTGCCCTGATTGCAGATTGCCGGGATCGAGCACCACCGAATCGCCGACGTTGACGCCGGAGACGATCTCCGTCCAGTCGGCCACGCGGCGGCCGGTGGTGACGGGTTTCTCTAAGGCTTTGCCGTTCTGCACGACGATGACCTTCTCGATGCCGGCGAAGGTGATGATGGCGTTCGAGGGCACGGTGACGGCCTGCGCCGTGTCGCTCGTCACGATGTCGGCGCGGGCGAACGAACCGGGGCGGAGCGTGCCGTTGTTGGCCACTTCGGCCTCGACGACGAGCATGCGGCTCTGCTCGGTGATGCTGGGGCTGATGCGCACGATGCGCCCGGCGTAAGCGTTGGGCGCGCCTTCCACCGTCACGCGCAACTGTTGGCCCATGCGTATGCTCGCCGCGTCGCGCTCCGGCACTTCGGCGCGGAAGCGCAAGGGGTTGACGCGCACAATCGTCACGACCGGCGCACCCGCCGCCAGATATTCGCCGACGCTCGCGCGCTTCTCCTGGACGACGCCGTCGAAGGGCGCGACGACGGTCGTGTCCGCGAGTTGCTGCCGCGCGAGCGCGACTTCGGCCCGACGTTGCGACAACAACGCCTGCCGATTGCGTATCTCCTCAACCGCATCCTGAAAGCGACTGACCGCGACCTTGTAAGCCGCGTCCGCCGCATCAAACTCCGCACGCGAGACGACGCCCTGCTTGGTGAGCGAGTCGGTGCGCTCGCGGGTCGTGCGCGCCTCGTCCATCACGGCGCGGGCTTGTCGCACCGTGCCGGTCTGCTCGGCTTCGACGCGGTCGTCCGTGCCGTCGGGCGTAAGACCCAGCCTAGCACGCGCTTGCCCCAACGCCGCCTCGGTCTGTTGTATGCGCAACTGGTAATCCTGTTGCTCGATCTGCGCGACGGTCTGACCTTTGCGCACGACTGTGCCCAGATCGACCGTGATTGTGTGCATGCGCCCCGGCACTTTCACACTGAGCGTCGCTTGATCCTGCGCGGCGAGCGTGCCCGTCACGCTGATCAAGTTGCCCACCGGCATCTCTGCGACGCGCGCTGTATGCACCGTCCGCGCCGCGCCCGTCGGCGCACCCGTCTGCGCCTGACTTGCGCCCGCCGGATAATCGCTCTTACACGCGCTACCCGTTAACGCGATGACGACGAGCAGGCACGCGCCCGCCGCAATCGAACCCCTACGCCGCGCAAAATCGCGCCGGTCTGAACTGAGCAAGTCTGTCATTGAAATGCGGAAACAACGCTAAAATGGAGCGGTCAGTTTAGCACGAGCCGCGCGCAGTGGGTGGAAAGCAGTGATAAGTGACGAGTGACGAGCAAGAACTTTTTCTTAACTCGTCACTCGTCACTTGTCACTCGTCACTATCTTTAGCCCCCGAAGCTGCGGCGGAACAGGTAAGACATCTTGATGAAGAAGGTGCGGCCGTTGCGGCGGAAGCCGGGTTGGAGTTGGCCTGTGAGCGGGGAGAAGCCGCTCATATTCGCGTCGTCGTTGTAACCGACGTAGAAGGCCGTGCCGGGGTTGGGCGTGTAGCCAAAGAGGAACTGTCCGCGCAGGCGACGCGGCAAGGTCTCGTAATCGAGCCGCATGCGCGCGAAGGCGAAGCGCGTGAATTGATAGGTGGTGCGCAAAGAGATGAGGTTTACGTCGTAAGCGACGCGGTCGCTGTCGTAGCGGCGCAGGCGATTCTTCGTGTAGCTAAGCGACGAGTTCAGCGCGTTCGTCGGTTGGAAGGTCGCGGACAAGCCAAACTGGATGAGACCGCCGGGGCCGGGATCGAGCGCGGGCGTGAGACAGACGGGCGGCAGCGTCGGCTGTTCCGCAGTGATGCGGCAGAGGCCGGCGGCCTGCGCATCGCGCTGCGCAATCGCGGCGGGACTGATGCGCGGGAAGCGGCGACCTGCGCCGAAGTCGAGATCGAAGTGGCCGTCGCGATAGACGAAGTTGGACGCGAGCGAATACTTCTTGCTGGGTCGCCAACTGCCATTCAAGAAATAGTGGTTCTTTGAAGATGAACGCTCGTCGTCGTCGCCGGCAAATGTGCCGGGGCGGAACGGCACGCCATCGTGCGCCGCCTCGCGATGCGGGCCGAACTCTTCCTCGAACAGACGCTCCCACGCATACTCGTAGCCCCCGCCTAAATACTTGTTGCCCTGAAATGCCAACTGCCCCGCGAATTCGCTCTCCCAGATTTGCATGCGTTTCTGGAAGTCGTAATCAATGTGCGTGAAGTTGTGCGCGTTCCATGAAATCAGTTTCGCTTTCGGCTTGGGTGTCGAGTTCCAACCGAGAAAGAGCGAGCTAAAATTCGTGTTCGTGCGCCCGATGAACCCCACGTCGGCGCGATAGTCTTTCGTGAAGCCTTCGCCGTAGAACTCGGCCGTGAAGTTGCGTCCCTGCCGCGTCGCATCGAACGAGTAAGCCAGCCCGTTGCCCGTGCGATAGAAAGTGCTGCCGAGGTCTGCATCGCGGAAGAAGTTGCGCGCCGTCGTGCCCAACGTCTGGAACGTGATGGTCGTTTTGGGATCGAGCCGGAAGCGGCCGTCAATGCCGAACAACTGATTATGCTTCTCGATGAAGTTATAGGTGGTCGCGAGAACGCCCACGCTATTCTCGCGCCCCACGTCGCGCTTCAGCCGCATGACGCCGATGTAAGCGTTTTTGAAGAAGAGCCGGCTCGGGTCGGCGCAGTTGCCGGGATTGGTCGGATTGCGTCTGAGACATTGTTGGTAACTGGCCGTCAGATTGTCGCGGTCATCAAGCGAGAAGTTGCCGGGGCCGTTGTCGGAGGCGAGCATCACGCCGTAGGTGTTCGGCCCGCGCCGGCCCGTGAGTTTCACGGCCACATCGGGATCGATGATGGCGCGCGTATGCACGGCCGTGATCGGCGTGCGGAAAATTTCAACCCCTTCGAGAAAGAAGGGGCGACGCTCAGGGAAGAAGATGGGAAAGCGTTGATTCGTCGTGACCACCAGTTGATCCGCTTCCACCTGCGCGAAGTCGGGATTGAGCGCGAGGTCGAGCGTCATCGTCGGCGAGATGCCGAACTTGGCGGTCAGACCGGGATCGAGTTTGACGGGTTCGTTGACGAACCGTTCGGGGCCGCCGGGCACATAGGAACGCGCCCGCTTGCCCGTCTCGGAAATGGTCAGACTTGGAATCAACTCAATCGTGCGCTCGGTCGAGACGCCTTCGAGACCGGTGATGTGCCCTGCTTGATTGAGCAGGCCGGAGTTGTCGCGCGAGAGCGGCATCCATGAATCCACTTCATCGTTGAAACGGTCAATGTTGCGCCAGACGTGTATGCCCCACGGCTTATCTTTGCCCGCCTCATAACGCAGCGACTTGAACGGGATCGCCACCTCGATGGTGAAACCGTCGGCGGTGAGCATACCCTTCGATTCCATCACGATGTCCACGCTGTAATCCGTGCCGCCGCCCTCGTTCGTGATGCCGTCTTGCTGCACACCGAGCGGATTCCAACCAAGGATGTAAGCCTTGCGCTGATCGTTAAAGGTGTCGAGATAAACGCGCACGTTATCTTCGCCGAAGACGTTGTCGCGGCGCGCAACCGAGGCGCGCACCTTCGTCGGATCGTCGTAACAATGAAAGGCGAGATAGAGGAAACGCGCGTCGTAGCCGATGAACGCTTCGGTCGGCATCGAGGGCGCGATGTTGTCGCCGGGGCCGATCTGATAGAACTCGCGGAAGACGCCCGCTTGTCGCCAGATCGCGTCGTCGAGTTTGCCGTCAATCACGGGCGGCGTCTCGAAGCGCGGCACGCGCAAGGGTTGCGCCTTCTCGGCCACCAGGGGAAACGGCGGGCGCACGGCCGTCGTGGGCGGCAACGTGGGCGTTCCGTTGCGCTCGGACAGTCCCGTCGTAGTCGGCAGCACACTGCCCGCCGGTTGCAAGTTGCCGTTCGTGTCCACCGTGCCGGCCGGCGTGACGTTCGGGTTGGTCGCGGGCGCGGGCGCGACAGTCGGCGCAACGAGCGGCGCGGGGCTACCGCTGCTCTGTTGCGCGCTCACGCTGAACGCGCCGAGCAGGAGCATAATGAATAAAGCGCCGATCTGTGCGCGGCCGCACACGCTTCGCGCGACTAACGAGGTATGAATAGTCATTGGTATCAAGTTAAGTGCGAGCAACATGTCAGTACCGCCTGCGGTAGCGGGCG
>JANMAD010000628.1:0-2755 GCA_031359515.1 Acidobacteriota bacterium
AGACCGCCAACTGCGCCGCCCACGACCGCGCCCAAGCCCGCCACCGCGTAGATCGCGCCCACCTCGCGCGGCCCTTCGTGGAACGCATCGAATAGCCACGCGCCCAGATAAGTCGTTAAACCGACCAATCCGCCGGAGATGAAGAACGCGCTAATAATGCCGCGTCGTGTTGCACTTGAACGCCACGCTAAGTGCCAGAGCGATGCGAGACTCGCGCCCGTGCGCGTCGCCGTATCGTCCGTTGCTGCTGTGTCGTCCGTCCGCTCGTCCGCTTCGTCTGTTTGCGCTTTTGCTCCTGCGCTGCGCAACGGAAACTGCCGCACGAGCAAACCTGCGAGGCCCACTAACACGGCCGCCGCGCCGAAGACGACGCGCCAGCCGAAGCGACCCGCAAGCCACGCCCCGACCGGCACGCCCAACACCGGCGCGAGAAAATAACTGATCGCCACGCCGCTCATCTGCCGCCCGCGTTGCGCATAACTCGAAGCGTTCGCCAACGCCGCAATCGCCAACGCCGACACCAGCCCACCGGCGAAGCCAGCCAACGCCCGCGCGCACCAGAAGAGCGCCAACTTTGGCGCGCATGCCGCCGTCAGATCGGCCAAGACAAACAAGATAGCCGCGCGCGGCAACCACGTCGCCGTCTCGATACGCCGCCCGAACCGGCCCAACAGCAACGCCACCGTCGCCGCCGCCACCGCGTAGATCGTCACGCTGCCCGCCACGAGCGTCGGCGTAGTCGCTAATCCGTTGGCCACCTGCGGCGTGATCGCGCCCACAACTTGCGAATCAATCAACGCCACCAGCATCAACAGCGACGCAGACAAAACAGCCGGGCGGGCCGAAGCAGGGGGTGCGAGCGTGAGATCGGGGGTGGCAGACATAAAGGATTGCGTCTTGTTAAGAAGCTGATATGGAAGAACAAAAGAAGTGCTGTAAAGAGCGCGTTAGCGGCAAGTTGGCAACATAGTCAGCCATAGCCGTTAAGCATCAACACCCAAAATCAACACCGGGATGTCTATGTCCGCCACACCCCGACTTTCTAAATCCCACACGAATTGCTCGAAATAGGAAACGCCTGTTGACATGTCATTGGCGAAAGCCTTGACCGGCACGATTTCAACGCCGCAATCAACATGCCCCAGATTGCGGAAGATGGTCATCTTGGCACACACGTTATAGACCATGAAGGCATACTTCCCGAATTGAACTTCGATACCGAGTTTCTCTTTGACGAAATCCATCTCCCGGTATGCGCCGCGGTTCTTTGATCTGATCTTGTAATTTTCGAGGTAGTAAGTGGTCGGGTAATCGCAGCGCACACGGACGGACTTCCAGTTGAATCTGCTAAACTTGGCTTTGAAGGCGGCATTGAGATGAGGTGGACTGTAAAGAACTCGCCCTGTCATTGTCTTTTCTTCGCTAATCTTTATTCTGTGATTAGCAGCGTTAACGGATTTAATAACTGCGTTGACTTCGGTCAGCAAATGTGGATAACGCTTAGAGACTACCTCCTTCCCGCCTTTGAATGAGTACATGCCCGCGATTCTCACGCCTTTGTCTCCAAACTTCGCCACTCCATTGGAATCTGCGCAACCTTTTCGCGGCCGGTCGGTTGATGAACAGGTTTGCCTAGTTGCCGGTAGGGGAGCTTACCCGAATAGAGATCGGAGATACGCTGCTTGGCTATGTCAATATACTCCGGCGTCTGCTCGCAGCCCATCGCGCGGCGCTTGTGCTTGAGTGCGGCCAGCAGTGCGGAGCCGACGCCGGAGAATGGATCGAGCACCCAGTCGTCCTCGCCCGTCAGAGCCAGTACGCAACGCTCAACCAATTCTATCGGGAATTGACAAGGGTGAACTGTTTTTTCCGGATGGTTCGCCTTGACGTTCGGGATGTTCCAGAGCGCTGTTTCCCAATCCTGGGCCACGATATGCCAGATGTCCGAGGGGTTTTTACCTAGCGGATTGCCCGATGGTTGGCCGCGCTTCGCGCCTTTGAAGTGTGTTTTGCCGGGATATTTAGCGGGCACGCGCACCGGATCAAGATTGAACGTATAAGTATCACTTTTCGTGAACCAAAGCAGCGTTTCATAGCGCCCGGAAAAACGTTTTGACGCATGCAACCCGTGTGCAAAATGCCAGACGATGCGGTTGCGCAGTTTCAGCCCCAATGTCTTGAACAGCGGATAAAAATAGACATCCAGAGGGAAAACCTCGCTCGCCTCCACGTAGTTGCCGACTTGCCAGCACAGCGAGCCTGTGGGCGCAAGCACACGAACGATCTGCGCCAGCGTCGGCTTGAGTTTGTCGAGATAATGCTCCAACGCCGTCGCCTTTTCGTAGGCTTTGCCGATGTTGTAAGGCGGCGACGTGATGATCAATTTAGCGAAGCTATCGGGCAGCGTGCGCAACGTGGCGGAGCAATCGCCCGGCGCGATAACCACTTCAGCTTCCGGCGTAAATGAAGCAGCGACATCGCACGTCCACAAGCCATGGTTGTTGCTCAAGCCGATCAGGTCTTCACCTTCTTCCGTTCTTTTTTCCCATCGCTGTACGCGGCGGTAAAATCATTTCACATAAGATAGCATGGTCAGTCATTCAACCGCATACCAAGTTTGTTTATGCTCTTGCGCAACCGCCGATTAAACCGCAGACAGGTTATAATCGCGCACCGAGTAATTCGATCATCGGGCCGTGAAGGACGAACGAGGCGCGTTGCATAAAGGTATCCGTTGGCGTTGGGGTGTCGGCGC
>JANMAD010000675.1:0-6097 GCA_031359515.1 Acidobacteriota bacterium
ATTGCTGATCCGCGATGGGCGGGGAACGTTCGCCGACGACTACGCGCGGCGCAGCATCGAATGGCGCGCACCGGGCGTCTCGCCCATTCAGTATCTCGCGCAGGTCGGCGTGCTGCGCGCACGGCCCTTGCTCGCGCATTGCATTCGCGTTGACGATGCGGACATCGAGACGATCAAACAGGCGGGCGCGAGCGTCGCGCATTGCCCGCAGTCGAACGCCAAACTAGGGCACGGGCACGCGCCGTATCACAAGTTCTTAAAGCTCAAACACGGCTTCGGCAGCGATTCGGTGGCCAGCAACAATGTCTGCGACCTGCTGGCAGAAGCGCGGGCGGCGTTATTGCTGGGCCGCGCCGCCGCGCCCGATGCGCTCGCCGCGCTGACCGCGCAGCAAGCTTTATTCGATGCGACTAGCGGCGGTGCGGACGCGCTCGGCTACGGTGCGCAGACGGGCGCGCTTGCGGTGGGACGGCAAGCCGACCTGATCGCCGTGCGGCTCGACGGCGCACACCAACTACCCGTCCACGATCCCGTCAGCGCGCTTATCTTCGCTTCATCGGGCCGCGATGTCGTGTTGACCGTCGTTGCGGGGCGCGAAATCTTCCGCGACGGGCGCGTGCTGACGGTTGATGAGGCAGGGTTGCGTGCGCGGATGAGAGAGATTGGCGCGCAATTAACGGCGGCTTGAGCGCGCCGGCGAATCTTGTTGCGTTGCTCACTTCAACAAAAGAAAGATGACACCGTACACAAGCGCCAGACACGAGCCGCCGATCACAATATAAAGCGTTCTTTTCGTTGTCTGCACGAGAAAAGAATCGCTTGGGTCGGCGGGGTTGTAATGCACGGTGACTTCGTCGGCGAACGACTCCGCTCGTTTCTGCGCCCAACGTTTGGTGCTGTGCTCCGGTAACTGAATCCGTTTCGGCCGGATGCGATCATTGACGAATTCTTGTCCGGCCACGTGATAGACGTACCGCACCAATGGCGCGTGGCGAAATGCGGGCGCGCTCAACATAGGATGGTTCGGTTGATACGTGCCGCGCGCGATCACCTTGCCTCTGGTCGTGGGCCAAAGATTGAGCGCCGCGCGATTGCGTAACTGTTGGAAGCCCGTCCACAGCCCGACCAGACCGATCAAAACCCCAAATGCGCCGCTAAGCAATCTTTCCATAAAGCATCAAGCCGGTCTGCTATGGCGCGCCATCGGTGATCGTGAATTTTATGTCTCGGCTGCTTTCGGCCAGCTTTTGCTCCGCGCTGTTGTAGGCTTCAACTTGCCAACGATAGACGCCTTTCTGAAGCGGCTTATCAAGCGCGAAAGTGGTCGCTTCGACGCGTTCGTTGATGTACGGCGACGTGGTGCTCGCGTCTTCCGGGTAGATGCTGAACTTGTAATAAGCCGCGGCCGGATATGCGTCCCACTTCAACTCTAAATTTTGTGTGCTGACCTTCGCTCCCGCTTTCGGGTTGAGCAATTTTAGATCGCCCTTGAAGAGATTGGTTGGCGCGATGAACAGAGTCTTGTCCGCCGTAATCTCGTATTTGGTTGCGCTGATGCCGGCGATGCCCGCAGCCGCGAAGATATAATCGTTGGTGTCGAACACCTGTGCCAGCAAACCTTCATACACTTTTGGCTCTACGTTGGTGATCACGTACTCGCCGTCTTTGTCCGTGCGCGCTGTATAGGTTTTCCCGCCACAACCGCCGAAGTATTGGTTGAAGGTTTCGCATAACTTAACTTCGATATGCTCGACCGGCTGACTGTTGAACAAGACTTTGCCTTGCACATTGCCGGTGCCGGGCGCGGGTTTGATTTTCTCAACCCCGGTTGCGCCGCTGTTGTTGCTTGTTACCGGGGCCGACGACGAGTTGTTTGCTGTGGTTGTCGTTTGCGTCTTGTTCGCATCTTTGCAGCTCATCAACGAGATTGCGGTGCTGAAGCAGAGGCATGCAACTAGCCATTTAACAGTTACCATCATGTAACCCTTTCTGTTGCGCCACAGGGGCATTGACCTGTCACAATTATTTTGCGTCGGGGGCTTGACTGCTGCTTGCAGAATTGCGCGTTTAGTCCGTGAGTTTTTGCCGGTCGCTCTGCTGGCGTTGCTTCACCTCTTCGACCTGTTCTTTCAGGAACATGAGGTGGAAACGCAGGATGAGTTTGCCATCCTTGTTGAGCCGGAGACTCTGTGCAAAGTCCTGCCGCGCGGCGCGCTCGTCACCTGCGAGCAGACTGGCGTAACCGCGACTTGCGTAGGCGAACGAAGCTTGGCTATTGTCGGGCTTGAGTTGCAGTCCGTTATTAAAGTCAGTGATCGCGCGGGTAATTTCGCCTTTGACGAGCAGCGCATTGCCACGCCGGAAGTAATAGTCGGGGTTGCCCTGATAACAGGCGAGCGCCTTGTTGAAGTCCTCAATAGCCGATTCGACTTCGAGCCGGTGCGCGCGGATGTTGCCGCGCCGCGAGTAAGTCTCGGCCACATCGCGGTCGTTATGCGCCACGTCAGGGTCGAGCGCGAGCGCTTGATCGAAGTCGCTGAGCGCGCCGGGCAGGTCGCCTTTCGCGCGGCGCACGCCGCCGCGTTTGACATAGATGTCGGCGGCATTGGGTTCCACGGCAATTGCTTTATCGTAGGCGGCGAGCGCGCCTTCGAGGTCGCCGCGCAGAAACCGATCCGCGCCGCGTTTCAGCGAGTCTTGCGCGGCACGGGACTGCTGTTGCGCATGGATGGTGGTGAGAGCGACGACGAGCGAAAGCAGTGCGAGCGTCAGACGTGCGCGTTGCATCGAAAACCTCCGCCAACTGAACCGGACGAAAAGGCGTTAGGGGCGACGAGGCAAACTTAGGGGACGGGCTGTGGTTTGTCAATGAATAAGCGGCTGGCTAGGGGACGGGGAAGAGGAAGATATTTTCACCGCAGAGGCGCAGAGAGTCGAATGTCTCTACGCCCCTCTGCGTCACTTCTGCGCCTCTGCGGTGAATATCGTTTACCTACTCGCAGCCGTGATCGCGTCATCAAAAATTTCCAACGCCACGTCCACATGCTCGCGCGTGAGGATGAGCGGCGGTGACCAACGGATCGTGTTCGTGCCCGCGCCGAGAATGATCAAGCCGCGCTCGAAGCACGCGATCTCCACGCGGTCGCGCAACTCCGGCGCGGCCCTCATCGTCACGCGATCCGTGACAAACTCAACGCCGAGCATCAGCCCCATGCCGCGCACGTCGCCGATGCAGTCGTGCTTGGGCATCAACTTTTCAAGCCCCGCTTTCAGGTACGCGCCTACCTCCGCGCTGTTGGCGACCAATTCGCGCTCAAGCAGTTCGATGGTCTTCAACGCGGCGGCGATGCAGACCGGGTTGCCGCCGAAGGTCGAGGCATGCGCGCCCGGTTTCCAGTCCATTAGATCAGCCCGCGCGACGCATGCGCCGATGGGGAGACCAGAGCCGATGCCTTTGGCGATGGTGATGATGTCGGGCTTCAGATCGTAATGCTCGCTGGCGAACATCTTGCCGGTGCGCCCCATGCCCGATTGCACCTCGTCCACGATGAGCAGGATGCCATGCTCGTCGCAGATGCGGCGCAAGCCCTGCAAGAATTCCTTCGGCGCGGGGATGTAACCGCCCTCGCCCTGCACGCATTCGACCACGATGCCGGCGACCTCTTCGGGTGGAGTCGTGGTCTTAAACAGCCGCTCCGTGATCCAGTTGAGACAAGCGTTGCTGACAGCGACCGCGTCGTGCGCGCCGGTGGCGTCGCCGGTGAACGGATCGCGGAACGTATTCGGATAAGGCACGTGAACCACGTCGAGCGCCTGTCGTTTGAAGCCGAGCCGCTGCGCAACGCGCGATGACGTAAGCGACAGCGAGCCGAGCGTGCGCCCGTGAAAACTGTTGAAGAAGCCGATGAACTTCTCGCGTCCGGTCGCGTGCATGGCGAGCTTGAGCGCGGTCTCGACCGCCTCCGTGCCGCTATTGGCGAAGTGTGTGCGCGTTGGACTAGGCACGGGCACAAGCTCGTCGAGTTTCTGCGCGAGCGCGGGCATGTGGCGATAATAATAATCCGTGCCGCACATGTGGATCAGTTGCGCGGCCTGATCCTGAATCGCTTTGACGACCTCCGGGTGACAATGGCCGGTCGAGCAGACGGCGACGCCCGCGTTGCAATCGAGGAAGACGTTGCCGTCCACATCCGTGACCCAGACGCCTTCGGCGCGCTCAGCCACGAGTTTGAATGACGGGCGCGGGTACGACGGGTTAACGAACTGCGCATCGGCGGCGATGATCTCTTGCCCTTTTGGGCCGGGCAGCGCGGTCTTGATTTCGGGCCGGCGCGGCGGCGCGATGATGCTGGTAGCCATGATACTTTCTCCTTCAAATGAACAGGCAGACGTTTTGAGATTTCAAATTTGAGATTTGAAATCTAGCGGAATGGCGAAGGAGTGAAGCGCGGCTAACCCGCGAAGATGTTTGCGCGGATGTCGAGCGGGCGGAAGTGTATAAGTTGTAGGCTCTGCATGATTAACCGGGCGCATACTAGCACTATGCGCCGCGTCGTTTCCAGCGCACGCCGTCGCGCGTGTCTTCGAGGATGATGCCGCGATTGGTCAGCTCAGCACGGATTTCGTCGGCGCGGGCGAAATCGCGGCGACGGCGTGCCTCTTGTCGTTCGTCTATGAGCGCCTGAATTTCGGCGTCGAGCATCTCGGCCTGCGGTTGGCCGAAGATGTTGAAGACCGAGTCGAAGCGAGCGATGAGTGCGAGCAGATCGCGTTGGTCGTCGGCGCGCAAGCGGCAGTCGTCGAGCGCGGTATTGACCGCGCGCCGGAGATCGTGGATCGCGGCGAGCGCGACCGATGTGTTCAGATCGTCGTCCAAGCCGGTCTCAAACTGTTCGAGCGCGCGGGCGGCTGCGGCGCGCATCTCCGGGTTGCTACCTGCTTCGACCCGTGCGGCGGCGAGGCGGCGGTGAAAATCTTGCAGCCCGGCGACGGTCTTCTCGATGCCGCGCAAGTCGTCAACGGTAAAATTGTATTGCTTGCGATAAGGGGCACTCACGAGCGAGTAACGGATCGCGGCGGGCGTGAAGCCTTGTGCGGTCAGATCGCCGAGCGTGAAGTAGTTGCCCTTCGATTTGGACATGGACTCGCCGTTGATCTTGAGATGCTCGCCGTGCAGCCAGTAGTTGACGAACGGCTTGCCGGTCGCGCCTTCGGATTGCGCGATCTCGTTCTCGTGATGCGGGAAGATGAGGTCTACGCCGCCGCAGTGTATGTCGAACGTCTCGCCGAGATACTTCATAGACATCGCGGAGCATTCGATGTGCCAGCCGGGCCGACCGCGCCCGATCTCCGTGGCCCACGCCGTGCCTTGTTCGTCTTCGACCGCTTTCCACAGAGCGAAGTCGCGCGCGTCCTCTTTGTCGTACTTGTCCGTGTCCACGCGCTCGCTGCCGCCGACGATGTTGCCCGCGAAGTTGATCTTCGAGAGCTTGCCGTAGGCGGGAAACGACTTGATACGGTAATAGATCGAATCGTCGGATTTATAAGCGTGCCCGTTGGCTTCGAGTTGCGCGATGAGCGCGGCCATCTCGTTGATGTGGTGCGTGGCGCGCGGCGCTATCTCCGGCCGCTCGCAACCGATGGCGTCAAAATCCTGCCAGAACATTTCGATGTAGGGCGCGGTGTAATCGTCCAGCCCGACGCCCTTGCTCTCCGCTTCCGCGATGATGCGGTCGTCCACGTCCGTCAGGTTCATGACGTGCGTGACCTTGTAGCCCTTGAACTTCAGATAGCGGCGCAGGATGTCGCCGAACAGGAACGAGCGCAGGTTGCCGATATGCACGACGTTCCACACGGTCGGGCCGCACAGATACATCCGCGCCTCGCCTTCGTTGATGGGGCGAAACTCTTCGAGTTGACCGGAGAGCGTGTTCTGAAATCTGAGCATCTTGAAATGAGTCCACGTCGTACTTGCACCGCGAAGTCGTAACTGATCGCGCCGACTGCGCAGAGTCTAGGCAAGGACGGGGCGCGAGTCAAACAGGTTGTTATAGCGATTTGGCATGAATGAGATTACCTCGCGCCGGGAGCGCGGGCA
>JANMAD010000694.1:0-6291 GCA_031359515.1 Acidobacteriota bacterium
GTCGGGGCGACGCTTGATCGCGAGGAAGTCTATGATCTGTATGAACAGACGTGTGTGCCCGTCGCTTGCGCGGCGCACGGTCTCGACCAACCTGCTAAGGCCGGGCACGAAGCGTTCGTGCCCGATGCGCAGCAGCGGCCCCGACGGAATGTCGCGCACGCCCGTCGCCTCGACGACGATTGCGCCCGGTCGTCCTTCGGCAAATCGCCTATACCAATCGAGGTTCGCTTGCGTCACGAAGCCATCGTCGGTCGCGCGCCACGGCACCATCGCCGGCACCCACGTGCGCTCTGTCAACGTCAATGTGCCGAGGCGGAGCGGTTGAAATAATAACGAGCGCGCGGCCTCTGCTTCGTCGGGCCAACGTGTGGCGGGCAGTTCGTGACGGATCGGGTTTGCGGGATGCCAGGTCATAGCGACGTATCGGGCCGGCAGTGTAACAGTTTTCGCGCGGCAAGCCGGAACAACGCGCGCACGCGCGTCTGCTAGACGTGCGCGGGCGGGACGAATATATTGTCTCTCGACACGCAGGAGGAATACGTTTGACTGACGAACTGCTCAAGTGGCGCGCGGAGTTTCCGATCCTCGACAAGACCGTCTATTTGATCTCGCACAGTCTCGGCGCGATGCCGCGTCAGACTTACGAGAGTCTGCACGAGTATGCCGACGTGTGGGCGACGCGCGGTGTGCGCGCGTGGGCCGAAGGTTGGTGGGAGATGCCGCTCGACATCGGCGACGAGGTCGGCCGGATCATCGGCGCGCCGCCGCGCACCGTGGCGATGCACCAGAATGTGTCTGTCTGCCAGTCGCTCATCCTCTCGTGCTTCGAGCCGCAAGGTAAACGAAACAAGATCGTCTATAGCGATCTCGAATTCCCATCCGTCATGTACGTCTTTGAAGCGCACGCGCGCGACGGCCGCTTTCGTATCGAGCGCGTGCCGTCAGCCGACGGCATGACCGCGCCGCTTGCGCAAATGCTCGCCGCGATTGATGAAGAGACGCTGCTCGTGCCGCTCTCGCACGTGCTGTTCAAGAGCGCGTTCCTGCAAGACGCACTCGCGATCACAAAACGCGCGCACGAAGTCGGCGCGCTCGTCGTGCTAGACACTTATCAATCGGCGGGGACAGTGCCTTTCTCGGTCACGGACTTGGACGTTGACTTCTGCACGGGCGGCTCGGTCAAGTGGCTCTGCGGCGGCCCCGGCGCGGGCTATCTCTACGTGCATCCGCGCTGGCACGCGCAACTCGAACCGAAAGTCACCGGCTGGATGGCGCACGAAGCGCCGTTCGCGTTCGCCGACGCGATCACCTACGCGCCCGGCATCGCGCGCTTCCTGCACGGCTCGCCCGCCATCCCCGCGCTCTACGCGGCGCGCTCCGGTTATCGCATCATCAACGAGATCGGCGTCGCGCAGATTCGCGCCAAGAGCATACGGCAGACGCAAAAGCTGATCGAGTTGGCCGACGAAGCCGGTCTCAACGTCACCAGCCCGCGCGATGTGGCACAACGCGGCGGCACAATCACGATTAACGTCGCGCACGCGGGCGCGGTCACCAAAGAACTCGTCCGCCGCGAGATCATCTGCGACTATCGCCCCGGCGCAGGCATACGCCTCTCGCCCCACTTCTACACGACCGACGAAGAGCTTGAGCTGGCCGTGCGCGAACTGCGCCAGATCGTTGACACGCGCGCCTACGCCGCGCACGAAACCGCGAGCGCAGCGTTTTAAGAGCAGTGACAAGTGACGGGTGGTGCGTGACGAGTTAGAATGTTGCTGCTTGTCACCCGTTACTTGTCATTCGTCACTGCTTTATTATGTCTAAACCCTACGGCAACGATGCGCCGCTCTCATATAACAAGTACCTGCGTGTGCCCGAACTGATCGGGTTGCAGTCGTGCCTGTCTGACCCGGCGCATCACGACGAACTGTTGTTCATCACGATCCATCAGACGTATGAACTGTGGTTCAAACAAATCCTGCACGAGTTGGACGCGGCGCTCGCCTTCATCGCACAGGATCGCGCATTCGCCGCCGCGCTCGCCGTGGGGCGCGTCGTCGAGATCGAGAAAGTGCTGGTCGCCCAGATACACATCCTTGAGACGATGACGCCGATCAGTTTCCTCGGCTTCCGCGACGAGTTGAATCCGGCGAGCGGTTTTCAGTCCATGCAGTTCCGCGAGATCGAGTTCGCTTCGGGGTTGAAAGATAAAGCGCAACTCGACAACTTTCGCGCCGACGAATTTGCACACGGGCGACTGCAAGCACGCTTCGATCAACCGACGCTCGGCGAAGCCTTCTATGCTTACTTGCGCCGGCGCGGACTCAACGCGCCGGCAGACGACGCGACCATCGCAGCAGATGAACACCAACGTCGTTATCGACAGCGCGTGCTGGCCGTGTTCGAAGTCCTGACGCACTTTGAGACGCGCGTCGAAGAGTTTCAACTGGCGGAAGCGTTAATCGCGCACGACGAATATTTTCAATTATGGCGCGCACACCACGTCCTGATGGTCGAGCGCATGGTCGGCGCGAAGCGCGGCACGGGCGGCTCGGAAGGCGTCGGCTATCTGCGCACGACGCTCGATCAGAAATTCTTTCCTGAACTTTGGGAAGCGCGCACGCACCTCGACAGCAAACACGGCGCACAGGCTTGCCCCTTCGCCGGACAACAGTCTTGAGCAGAACTTTTCACCTTCTGCGTGTAACCGAGATGAATAAGTACATCGAAAGCAACCGCTCGCTCTGGAACGGCTGGACGCGGCTGCACGCGCACTCAGCCTACTACGACCTCGCAGGCTTCAAAGCCGGGCGCTCGTCGCTCCAACCGATAGAGTTGGATGAGGTCGGCGACGTGCGCGGCAAGTCGCTGCTTCATCTGCAATGCCACTTCGGGCAGGACACGCTTTCTTGGGCACGGCGCGGCGCTCAGGTCACCGGCGCGGACTTCTCCGATGAAGCCATCAGCCTCGCGCGCTCGCTCAGCGCAGAGTTACAAATACCGGCACGCTTCATCCACGCGAACATCTACGAACTGCCGGCTGCGCTCGCCGACCGCTTCGACATAGTCTTCACATCTTACGGTGTGCTTTCGTGGCTGCCCGATCTGGCTGCCTGGGCCAAAGTGATCGCGCACTTCCTCAAGCCCGGCGGTGTCTTCTACATCGTTGATGGCCATCCGCTCGTCGGGATGGTCAACGACGACTGCACGGCGTTCGAGTTCCCTTACTTCCACGCGCCCGAACCCTTCGAGCATGAATCGCACGGCTCTTACGCCGCGTCGGGCAGGGCTGAAGGCTTCGCCCATCCGGAGTACAACTGGGAACACTCTTTAAGCGACATCATCAATGCCATCATCCGCGCGGGGCTGCGCCTTGAGTTCGTCCACGAGTTCCCGTTCATGTGGCACGTCCCTTCCTACACTATCTTGGAAGAGTTCGAGCCGGGCAAGGGCCGCCTCAAAGGCAGCTTCGGACTGCTCCCACACATGTTCTCACTGCGCGCCGTACTCGATTAAGGTTATTAGGCGGACAAATTTCCGCTTTTTGCTCACTTGCTGCGATGCGTTACACTAATGAGGTGTACCACTTTTAGGTACAACGATGATTCAGACCTTCAGGAACAAAAGGCTGCAAACGCTTTTTGCAAGAGGGAATGCTCGCGGCATATCCGCGGATTTAGCTGCTCGCCTTCTCAGGCGGCTTGACGTTCTGAACGCCGCCACTACTATTGTGGACTTGAATCTTCCCGGCTACCGACTTCACCAATTGAAAGGTAACAGGAGAGGCACGTGGAGCATCACTGTTAGTGGAAATTGGAGACTAACATTCTCGTTTCGAGACGGTAATGCTTATGATATTGATCTTGAAGACTACCACTAGCAGATTGTGAGAACGAGGTTGAAGCACATGAAAAGACGCCCAACCCATCCGGGAGCCGTTTTGCGTTTAGATATTTTGCCGGAAATGGGATTAACACCCGCGCAGTTTGCAACTCAGCTCGGCGTAACGCGCCAAGCCTTAAATGCTGTGCTAAGTGAGCGTCGCTCCATCACAAAAGGGTTAGCTGAGCAACTGGCCCGCGTGCTTGGGACGACTCCTGAATTATGGCTGAACCTACAGCGCGTGGTGGATGACTGGCAGGCTAAGACTATGGCCGGTTCAACCGTCTCTCCGCGGCGATTTGGCAGTTTCATTTCCGCCAGTATTGATAGCTATGGCGCTATGAGCAAACGGGCACATAGGACACGCGCCCGCCGAGTTTATTTAGATATTCTGGCAGACTCGCTCCCGGCGGCCAACATACTTTAGCAACCAGCTTCCGCGTCAACATACCGGCTAGGATGAGCAAACAGAGAAAACGTAACAATCAAGCAGAGTCTTCCGCAGCAACCGGGATTCTTTCTATGGAATTCGGTCAGTCGGAAGAGCGGCAGTTTTTCACCGAGCAGTTTCAAGACTTCTTCCGCTTGCTCCCCAATTTAGGTAAAGCTTTAGATAGCATTTTCAAGCGCAACGTGCCGGCCAGTCGGGCCGGGCTTACTATATTTATGCTCGGCAAGCTTTGCGTCGATGATTTCAACGAGATTGTTCTCCTCTGCGCCAACGGTTTCGGTTTCGGCGCAATGAAGATTTTGCGCGGCATGTTCGAGAAACTCGTTGATGCCCGTTACTTGCATCTTCATCCTGAAGAGATCAATAAGTTCTGGGACTATCACAGCGTAAAGCTGCAAAAGCTCCGGCTTGATGAGGTAATGAGAAAGACCGATGCCGACTGGCAAAAAATTATTGACAGTTTCAAGACCATAAGAAAAAGCAGCGGGACGTTTAGATTACAATCGAACTGGACGCAAAAGGATTTTGTTGCGCGTGCCGAAGAGGTTGGCTTCAAGGAGCAAATAAGAAATGCCTACTATCTCTCAAATGAATTTGTACACACGTCGATTAGTCAAATCCTTTTTAACATTCAACAAGAAGCGGATGGCACCTTAACAACACTCGATTATTCAAGAGATAGAAATCGCACAATGGCGGGCATAGCCCTGCACATGTCCTTTTTTTTCCTGTTAGAAGTCATGAAGGTAGAGATAGAGCATTATGGCTACGAACACGCCGTCCCTCTAGCGCAGCCCTGTGCAGATGAATTTACGGCTTATCTACATTCTATGAAAAAATAAATTAGCGCCCGCTTTTTAACATGGCCACTACCTTCCCTGAACGCTTCAATATGGCCGACTACTTCCTCTATCACAACGTAGAGGAAGGACGCGCGGATAAAACCTGTCTCTATTTTAACGACGAGACGTACACCTATGGCGACGCGGTGCGTTGGGCGAATCGCGCGGGCAATGCTTTGCGCGAGTTGGGCGCACGTGTAGAGGATCGCGTGCTGATCGTGCTGCCGGACTGTCCGGAGTTTGTGTGGACTTGGTTCGGGGCGAGTCGCATCGGCGCGGTGATCACGATGGTCAATCCGTTGCTGCCGGCCGTGGATTATGAGTATTACCTTGAGTATACGCGGGCGCGCGTCGCCGTCGTACATGAATCGCTGCTGGAGAATTTCACGCAAGCCGCGCGCGGCGCGAAGCATTTGCGTAACGTGCTCGTCGTGGGCGCGGAACACGGCGAGTTCAAATCGTTCGCGCAGACCATTGCGCAGATGCCGGACGAATTGACACCCGCCGATACGCACAAGGACGACATCGCGATCTGGTTGTTCACATCCGGCTCGACCGGCCATCCGAAGGGCGCTGTGCATTTGCAGCACGATCTGCCGTACAACACCGAATGCTACGCGAAGGGCGTGCTGGGGATGAACGAGCATGATCTGACCGTCTCCGTGCCGAAGCTGTTCTTCGGTTATGCGACGGGCACGAATCTGCTCTTCCCCTTCGCCGTGGGCGGCGCGACCGCGCTCTTCGCGGAACGTTCGACGCCGGAGAAATTGTTTGAAGTGATCGCGCGCTATCGCCCGACGGTGCTGACAAGCGTGCCGACGATGATCAACGGGATGCTCAACGTCGAGCGCGCGGCGGCGCGAGATTTATCGTCGTTACGCTTTTGTCTCTCGGCGGGCGAGGCGTTGCCGGTTGAGTTATACGAGCGTTGGCGGAAAACTTTCGGCGTCGAAATCCTCGACGGCATCGGCTCGGCTGAAATGTTCCACATCTACATCACGAACCGGCCCGGCGACGTGCAGCCGGGCAGTCTGGGCCGCATCGTCGCCGGCTACGAGGCGCAGATCGTTGACGCCGAGGGGCGCGAAGTGGCGACGGGCGAGATGGGCACGCTGC
>JANMAD010000705.1:0-2707 GCA_031359515.1 Acidobacteriota bacterium
GCGGTGAACGGCTCGGTCGGCTCTGGCTCGCGCGCGAGGAAGTCGAGATAGTGTTGGCGCACGAAGAACGGCGTCGTGAAAATTGGGTTCGGCGTCGTCGCCGTGTCGTTATCTATGATCGTCACTGTCATGAGCGCGGGCGTGTTGAGCGTCATGCCGTTGGTCGGATTAGACAGCGCGACCTGGAACGTCTCCGGGCCCTCGAAGTGCCCGTCATTAATGATCGGGATGGTGATATTTTTCGCCGCCTCGCCCGCCGCGAAGGTCAGCGTGTCCACCGTCGTCGCGTAGTCGCAACGCGCGTAAGCCGTGCCGTTCACCGTATCGCAGCGCACCTCGGCCGGATCATCTATGGTCTGATAGCTGACACTTGCCGGCTGCGACACATCGCCCATGCGGATAACGCTAATGGAGACACTGCCGACCGCCTCGTTGACGCTCGCGCTGGGGGAGGCGAACTGCACGGTCGTGCCCGTGGCGGCAGTCGTGCGCGGCGCGAAGGTGACGGTCGGCGCGTTGCCCAAACTGATGCGCGCCGGAAACTCAGCCGTGTGCGAGGTGACGACGTAGGGATCGAAGTCGCCGCCGGAGACGCCGACAACGGCCGAGAGGTTCGCGTTGCCCGCACCGTAACGGGTCTGAATCGTACCGTCGCGCCGCAGTTCGATGTCGAAGCTGATCGGGTTGTTCGTGCCGGAGAAAGTCTGCCCCTGCCAGTGGAAGACCAGCCGGTCGTTGTCGGGCTGCGAGACGAACACGTCGCCGCCTGTCACGTCCGTCCGCAGATCGTCCCACATGCCCGCGATCATCTTTAGCCCCGCGAGATCGGCAATCGAACTGCCCGCATCGTCCGCCGAACCATCATCGTTCACGGGCAGTTGCGACTGGGGCATGAAGTACAACACACCATTGGTCGAGATGACGACGGAGGTTTGATTTGCGCCGTAGAACGGGAAACTGAAACCGGCCGGGAACGAGTAGAACTGATAAGCATCGTCGGCGCGAAGATTGAGCGCCGTGCCGTTGACGATGGGCGCGGCGGCTGACTCACTGATGATGTATGGGTCGCTGCCCGGATTGATGCTCACAGAGACGGGCACAGACGCTGTGGTGCTGTTCCCCACGTTGTCGTAGGTGGTGAGTTGGAGCGTGCCGGTAAAGTTCCGGTAGGGCACGTCAACCGTGGCGGTCTGCGTCGTGCCGGCCGGCGCGGGCTGCACAGTGGACGCCAACAAGATGCGCGTGCCGCTGTTCGGCTTGACGAAGAAGAAGTCGTAATCGGCGGCAGTGCCCGCGTTGCCGTCGTCGCCGGGCGCAGTCCAGGCGAGCATCACGCTGCGCCCGCTCTGCGCGGTGATACGCAAGTTGCTGATCGCGGCCGGCGCGGTCACATCATTCTCCAGGCCGCTCTGCAAAGAGTTAAAGACGTTCAAGCGTCGTCCGGTCGTGCTCTTGCCTTGCAGCGCCGGAATCTTGTCGCCGCTATAGAGCAGCGCGCCGCGCAGTTGCGCGAGCGTGATGTTCGGGAACTGCGCGCACAACAGCGCCGCTGCGCCTGCCACGTGCGGCGTGGCCATCGAAGTGCCGCTCAGATTGCCGTAAGCGCCGTTCGGCAAGGTGCTCAGGATGGAGCGGCCGGGCGCGCCGATGTTAACTGCGCGTGTGCCGAAGTTGGAGAAACTCTCCAATGTATCAGAGCTATTCGTGGCGGCGACCGCGATCAAATTGGGCACGTCGAAGCTGGAGGGGAAATGCGGGACGTTGAAATTATCCAGCCCGTCGTTGCCCGCCGCCGCGACGAAGAGAATGCCCGCCTGATTGAGTTGCGCGATGGCGTCGAGCGATGATTGCGAGAAGCCGCGCCCGCCATAAGAGTTGTTCAAGACACGTAGGTTGATGCCGCGCTGCCGTTGCGTCACCGCGTATTGATAAGCGCGGATGATGTTCGAGGTCGAGCCGCCGCTCGCACCTAGCACCTTGAGCGACATCAAGCTCACTTGCCAGTTGACGCCGACGACGCCGATGCCGTTATTGCCGCGTGCGCCAACCGTGCCGGAGACGTGGGTGGCGTGTAGATCGCCGACGCTCGTGCTGGACCAACCCGTGTTGGTGGTGAAATCGTAGCCGTTCACATCGTCAACGAAGCCGTCGCCGTCGTCGTCCACGCCGTTGTTGGCCACTTCGCCCGGATTCACCCAGATGTTCGCTTGCAAGTCCGGATGATTAACGTCTATGCCTTCGTCAATCACGCCGACGACGACCGCATTGCTGCCGGTCTGCGTGTCCCAAGCCGCCGGTGCGCCGATCTTATTCAGACCGTACATCGCGCTGAAACTCGGATCGTTCGGCGTCGCGTCCGCTTGCCAGATGTAATCCGGCTCGGCATATAGCACATCGGGGCGCGCGTTGAGCGCGGCGATGGCGGCGAGCGTGTCGGCCGGGGCGACGTGCGCGAGGCGCAGACCCTTGACCAAGTCCGAACCCTCAAACCGCTCAAGGCGCAACGCCGCTTCCCCACCGTCCGCCAGTCTGAGCGCGGCGACGGACGCTGCGGCCGTCTTCGCTGCCGTCTCGCTGCGGAAGCGCACCAGCACGTTACCGGCGACGAACGGCGCGTCTACCTTGTCGGCTATCGTCCGCCGCGCGCCGGCCGTGGCGCGTCCTTCGTTCGCTTGTTGCAGCCGGCCGTGGGTGATGAAGGGGAGAC